>JACQGV010000192.1 GCA_016199375.1 Chloroflexota bacterium
AGCGTTCCCTGGCCCTGGGCGGCCCCGAGGCCGTCAAGCGCCAGCGCGCGCGGGGGCGCCTCACGGTGCGGGAGCGCGTCGCCCGGCTGGTGGAGCCCGGCAGCTTCATGGAGCTGGGCATGCTGGCCCGCTCCCAGGACCCCGCCCTAGACGCCACCACCGCCGCCGACGGCCTGGTCACCGGCTTCGGCAAGGTCAATGGGCTGGACACCGCCATCCTGGCCGAGGACGCCACGGTGCTGGACAACACCGACGCTCAGGTAGCGGCGCTGAAGCGGGCGCGGCTGCTGAGCCTCACCGCCCGCACCGGCTGGCCGCTGGTGTTCCTGGCGGACCGCGGCGAGGGCCGCACGGTGACCGTGAAGGAAGCGACGCTCATCGGCGGCGCCGCCAGGCAGGAGCCCGAGCCGGAGGTGGGGACGTGGCCCTCGCTCACCGTGGTGGCGGTCATGGGCAACTGCTTCGGCCCCGCAGCCACCCTGGCCACGGCGGCCGACTTCCTCGTGCTGGTCAAGGGCGCATCCCTGCGGCTGGCGGGCTCCGGCGGACAGGGCGACCCGGGCTTCCACGTCGAGGCCACGGGCCTGGCCGACCGGGTGGCCAGGGACGACCCGGAGGCGCTCGCCATCCTCAGGGAGTTCATGAGCTACCTGCCTGCCAACACCGCCCTGAAGCCGCCGCGCCGGGATGCCGACGACAGCGCCGAGCGCCCTCTGGCCGACATCGCTGCGCTGGTGCCGGAAGACCTGGAGAAGCCCTACGACGTGGCGCCGGTCATCCAGGCCCTGGTGGACCAGGGCTCTTTCTTTCCCCTGAAGCCCGATTTCGGCACCGGCCTGGTGGCCGGGCTGGCGCGGCTGAACGGCCATGCCATCGGCGTGGCGGCCAGCCAGCCGCTCCATGGCGGCGCCCTCGACGGCGCGGCCATCCACAAGGCGCTACGGCTGGCCCGGCTCTGCCGGCGCTTCCGGCTGCCCCTGCTCTTCATCCAGGACACGCCGGGCTATGCCGAGGGCTCGGCGGCGGACCAGCGCGACCTGCTGGCAGCCACGGGCGAGCTGGTGCGGACGATCAAGGAGCTCCCGGCCCCCAAGCTGGTGCTGGTGCTGCGCCGGGGCCATGTGCTGGGCGACTTCGTTCTGGGAGGCAGGAAGCTGGGGATTGACTACATCGCCGCCTGGCCCCTGGCCGAGCTCGCCACCACCGAGCCGGTCAGCTTCGGCGCCGCCGCCGTGCCGCCGCCCGCCCAGCGGCGCGGGCCCTGGACCGCGGCCGGCCTCGCCATGATCGAGGACGTGCTGGAGCCACCCGAGACCAGGCGGCGGCTGGTCCAGGTCCTGGAGATCGCGCTCCTGGCGCGGGAGGTGCCCGCGGTGCCTCCCGAGCGTGAAGCCGAGCTGTAGATGAAAGCCCCGGCGCTCCGGCGCCCGCGGGTCTTTTACGGCTGGTGGATTGTCGCCGCCTGCGGCGGCATCATGTCCTACGGGGGCGGCGCCTTCTTCTACGGCTTCGGCGCCTTCTTCCCCCCGATCATCCAGGAGTTCGGCTGGAGCCGGGCGGTGACCTCGGTGGGCTTCTCCCTCCAGCGGCTGGAGGGCGGGATCACCGGCGTCGTAATGGGGTTCGCCTTCGACAAGATCGGCCCGCGCCGCATGGTATTCGCGGGGATGCTCGTGGCAGGCGGCGGGTTCGTCTTCCTCAGCCAGATAACCAATCTGTGGGGCTTCTACCTGGGGTTCCTGACCATCTCCCTGGGGTTCAGCGCCGGATTCGGCAGCCTTCTGATGGCCACGGTGGCCAACTGGTTCATCCGCAAGCGGGCCCGGGCCCTGGGAGTGCTGATGGCGTTCACTGGGGTCACGGCGGGCCTGTACTTCCCGCTGCTGGTCTGGCTGATCGGCGCCTACCAGTGGCGGACGGCGATGCTGCTGGTGGGCGTCGGTATCTGGGCCATCTGCCTCCCCCTGGCCCTGGTGCTGCGCCATCGCCCTGAGCAGTACGGCCTCCTGCCCGACGGCGACCCGCCGGACAGGGCCGTGATCGCGGGGCTGCGCGAGGAGGTGCGCAGCAGGACCGCCGCCCTCAGCCACGGCCAGAAGGCTTCTTCCGAGGTGAATTTCACGCCCCGGGAGGCCCTGCGGACGCCCGCCTTCTGGCTCCTCTCCGTGGCCATGGCCCTCTCCGGCATGGCTATCGCCGCCGTCATGCTGCACCTCTACCAGTTCATGCTGGACGTAAACATACCCAAGCAGCTGGCGGCCGCGGTCATCCCTATCATGACCTTCATCAGCGCCGGCGCGCGCCTCGTCCTGGGCTGGCTGGGAGACCTCTACGACAAGCGCAAGATCATCGCCATCACGTGGGCGCTCCAGGCAGTGGGCCTGGTCATCCTGGCCCACGTGACCAGCAGCTGGTGGCTCATCCCCTTCCTTGCCACCTACTCCATCGGCTACGGCGGGGCTATCCCGCTGCGGCCCGCCCTGCAGGGCGACTTCTTCGGCCGCCGCTCCTTCGCCAGCATCCAGGGCCTGATGGGCGCCACGCAGCTGGTAGCGGGTGTGGCGGCGCCGGTTATGGCGGGATGGGTGCACGACGTAACGGGCACCTACTACCTGGCCTTCCTGGCCCTGGCCGCCGCGAGCCTGCTCGCGATCCCCTTCATCCTCCTCGCCCGGCCACCGCGGGCGCTGGCCACGGCGCCGGCGAGCAAGGCATAGAGCTGTTAACCCGTGTTGCCTGCTGGGTGCCCGCCCGCCCCTGAAGGGCTCGCTACAGCCACCCCGGCCCTATTCTGCAATGACCTGGCCCTGTTGACATCCTGGAGAGTGCAGGGAACCCAGGTTCCCTGCCGGGGAGTTTGAGGGGTGCCCCCTCAAGTCCGAAAACATTTCGAGGGCGGGAGGGTGGGATGAAGGCGCCCGCGTGAGACAAGGTCAACCAAGCCCAATGACTTCTAGAGGCGCACGGGGGGACGCCCGCCCCGCCGTTTCTCCTCTTCAACGATGGCCTGAATCCGGCTCACAGCCTCGTCGAGGCGATCGTTGTGGTTGACGACGACGTAGTCGAACCGCGGCTGCTGCTCCAGCTCCCGCTCCGCCGTACGGAGGCGACGCCCTAGCTCGTCCTCGGACTCGGTCTTGCGCTGGCGCAAGCGCACGGCCAGCTCCTCCAGGCTGGGGGCCGCCAGAAAGATCAGGACCGCCTGGGGCACCAGGGAGCGGATCGTCGCCGCGCCCTGCACGTCGGCCTTGATGAGCACGTCCTCGCCCCGGGCCAGCGCCTCCCGCACCTGTTGCTTGGGTACGCCGTAGCGGTGGCCGTAGACGGTGGCGTGCTCCAGGAACTCGCCCTGCTCCAGCAGCCGGTCGAACTCCTGGGGCGAGAGGAAGAGGTAGTCGCGGGCGTGGACCTCGCCGGGCCGCTGGGGCCGGGTGGTGGCGGTGACCACCGTGGTCAGGGGACAGCCCATCTCGTCCATCCGCTTCAGGGCGGCGTCCTTGCCCACGCCGGAGGGGCCCGAGAGAACTACCAGGAGCGGGGATGCCAGAGGAGCTGAGGGCCGTTGTTCATCCATCAGCAGTGGGCGCCCCCTCTCGACCGGCGGTATAGGCTGGGAGCGCAGCGCGAGCGCCCGGGGCCGTCATCTGCTTAGGGAGGCCAGGTCGTCCCAGAAGCCCGGGTAGGACACCGCCACATCCTCGGCGCCCGCCACCAGCGTCTCGCCCTGGGCGAGCAGGCCCGCGACCCCCAGCAAC
>JACQGV010000189.1 GCA_016199375.1 Chloroflexota bacterium
GACAAGCTGCGCCAGGAGATCATGGCCTTCGCCCGGCGCAAGCTGGCGGCGGCGGTCGCGCCCCGCGAGATCGAGTTCGTGAAGTCGCTGCCCAAGACCCGCTCCGGCAAGATCATGCGCCGCCTCTTGAAGGCGCGGGAGCTGGGCCTGCCCGAGGGCGACACCAGCACGCTTGAGGAGGACTAGGGCCTGTGGCTGACGCGGGTTCGTGGTTCGACAAGCTCACCACGAACGGAAGAGACCCCACATTACCGTTCGCCCTGAGTTTGTCGAAGGGCCGGACTTGGCAGGACGGGTTACGGTTGCGTGCGAGTGCCATCGGCATAGACCTGAGCGGCTCCGAGCGCGCGCCTACCGGCGTCGCTTGTCTGGATGAGTCGCTGGTGGTGGAGAGCGCCGTCGTCCGGCGCGACGCCGACATCCTGGAGTGGGTGTCCGCCCGCGTGCCCCAGGTCGTGGCCATAGATGCGCCCCTGGCACTGCCTACAGGGCGCTGCTGCGCTGCCCGCGCCTGCCCCTGCGCCCGCTTCGGCATCGTGCGGGAGGTGGACAGGCTGCTGGCGAGGCGCGGCCATCATCCCTTCTGGACGCTGCTGCCATCCATGGTGAACCTGACCCTGCGCGGCATGGCGCTACGGGCCATCTTTGAAGGGCGCGGACTGTGCGTGGTAGAGTGCTTTCCGGGGGCGGTCCAGGACATCCTGGGGCTTCCGCGCAAGCAGCGGGGGCTGGGGGGCCTGCGCCGGGGCCTTGGGCTCCTGGGGCTGCGGCTGCGCCAGGATGCCACCCACGACGAGCTAGACGCGGCGACGGCGGCATATTGCGGGCTGCTGTACCTGAGAGGGCGGGCGGAGGTGATAGTGGACGGCGGGGTCAAGTTCGTCCTGCCACGGCCAGGGTGTTTCCGTTCGCCCTGAGCCCGTCGAAGGGCGGTCTCGTGGTTCGACAGGCTCACCACGAACGGAACATAGATGGGCACCGGGGAGTAGCCAGTTGCTCACATGCTGCCATAAGGGGGGCCATCCATGGGACGTATCTTCGCAGCGCTCTATGAGCCCCTGATGTGGCTGGGCGAGGCCACTGGGATGCGCCGCACTCGCCGGCGGCTGCTGTCCCGCGCCCGCGGCCCGCGTGCTGGAGCTGGGCGCCGGCACCGGCGCCAACTTCCCCTACTATCCGCCCTCCGCGACCGAGGTGGTGGCGACGGAGCCCGAGGCCCACATGCGCGCTAGGGCGCTGCGGAAGGTGCCAGCGGCCCCTCGTCCCCTGCGGGTGCAGGACGCCGACGCCCAGTGCCTGCCATTCGCCGACGCCTCTTTCGACACGGTGGTCGGCACGCTGATCTTCTGCACCATCCCCGACCCGGCGCGGGCGCTGCAAGAAGCGCAGCGCGTCCTCAAGCCGGGGGGACAGTTGCTGCTGCTGGAGCACGTCCGCGGGCCGAACCGTGTTCAGGGCGCTATCCAGGACGCCATCACACCCGTCTGGAAGCGCGTCGCGGGCGGCTGCCACCTGAACCGCGACACCCTGAAAGCCGTGGAGGAGTCCGGGTTCCAGGTGGAAGAGGTCTACCGCCACCCCGGTCTCCTGACCTTCCTCACCATCGTTGCCCGCCGGGCGGAGGCGCCAGTCCCCGCGGCCGGCTGAGCCAGGCGCTCGCGCTGATAAGCCGGGCCGCCGGTTGCCCGGCGTCTACCGCCGGGGCGACGCCGACGTTATACTGTAGCCGGTCTGCCCTACGCAGGCCCGCCAGCGGCGACGGAACCGGCAGTCAGCCAACGTAGGGAGCGTACCATGGCCGTTTACTCCATCAATCCCCAGAAGGTCTTCTTCGATAACAAGGGCAAGTTCCCCCCCATCGCCCTGGAGGCGGAGCCCGCCGTCCCGCCCGCCGACTCGCCCCAGACCACGCCCAAGCGGATCACCGACACCACCCTGCGCGACGGCGCCCAGGACCCGCGCTTCGCCCTCTTCCCGGTGGAGGCGCGGCTGCGCTACTTCGACCTGCTCCACAAGCTGGACAACGGGACCGGCGTCATTGAGTCCCTGGAGGTGTTCATCTACCAGGAGCGCGACGTCTGGTGCCTGCAGAAGCTCCTGGAGCGCGGATACCAGTACCCCCAGGTCACTACCTGGACGCGGGCCACGCCCAAGGACATCAAGACCTTCCTCGAGGTCTCGGGCGGGGCGGTGAAGGAGACGGGGATGCTGGCCTCCGCCTCCGACCATCACATCTTCGACAAGCTGGGCTTTCGGAGCAAGGAGGAGGCCGCGGAGAAATACCTGGCCCCCATCCTCACCGCCTGGGAGAGCGGCATCCGGCCCCGCATCCACCTGGAGGACGCCACCAAGGCCGACGTCGGCGGCTGGGTCATACCATTCATGCGGCGCGTCCTGGACGAGACGGGCGGCGCCGCCCGCTTCCGGGTGTGCGACACCATGGGCCACGGCCTCCCCGACCCCGCCGCTCCCCTGCCCTACGGCATCCCGCGGCTCATCGGCACGCTGGCCAGGGAGACCGGGGCCGAGCTGGAGTTCCACGGCCACAACGACTTCGGCCTCGCCACCGCCAACACCATCGCGGCCTGGAAGTACGGGGCCAAGCGGGCCAACACGGCGTTTGCCGGGCTGGGCGAGCGCACCGGCAACACCTCGCTGGAGCAGGTGCTGGCCCACTACATCCGGCTCTACGGAGACCCGGGGCTGAAGCTGGAGGTCCTGATGGAGATCAAGGAGCTCATCGGTCGGGAGGTGGTCCCCCTCTCCGACAAGTCGCCCATCATCGGCGACGTCTTCAGCACCCAGGCGGGCATCCACCAGAGCGGCCTGGAGCGGCAGCAGCAGGCCGAGGGAGGGCTCATCTATCTCCCCTTCGAACCGGAGCTCCTGGGCCGGGAGGGCGAGGAGCACAGCCGCATCGGGGCCCTTTCGGGCCTGGAGGGCATCATCTCGGTCCTGAACCGCCAGGTGAAGCAGGCCACGGGGCGGGAGGGAGGCTACAGCGCCACCAGCCGGGCCGCCAAGTACGTCTACGACCGTATCCAGGACGCCTACAACGGGCGCTACGACGCGGCCAGCGGGCGCTGGGTGGACTACCGCACCACCTTCTTCAGCCCGGAGGAGGTCCTAGCCCTGGCCCGCGAGTACGAGGCCCGGCGCGGACAGGCCTAGGAGACAGGGCATCCCCCTGGCCGCCCTCCCCCTCGGGCCTAATGCTGTTTGACAAGCAGGACCCACGGCCTTATACTTAGAGATTGCTGATGAATCCCCAGAGTGTGCAAGGGAAACGTTTCCTTTTGTCCCCCGTGCAGCGAGCCCAGGGAGAGGCACGCCCTGGAATCCCCGGCCCACACTAGCCCCCAGTAGCCCGTCAAAGGAGACTGCGTTGGCGACGAAGTCCTCCCTTAGGCATCGTGTCCCCACCAGCACCCCCCCAGCAGCAGCGCCACCGGGCAACGGCGCCGGCGATGGCCACGTGAAGTCCTACGCCCGCATCGCCGATGTCCTGGAGGTGCCCAACCTCCTGGAGCTCCAGCTCAAGTCCTACGATTGGTTTCGCAGGGAGGGCCTGCGGGAGCTCTTCGACGAGATCTCGCCGATTGCGGACTTCACCGGCAGCAAGATGGAGCTACGCTTCGGCGAGCTCGAGTTCCGCGAGCCCAAGTACTCGGAGGCCGAGTGCCGCGAGCGGGACATGACGTTCGCCGCTCCCCTTTTCGTCAAGGCCCAACTGGAGATTAAACAGGGCGAGGGCCAGGGCGAGATCCGGGAGAACGAGCTCTTCTTCGGCGATTTCCCTCTCATGACCCGCAACGGCACCTTCGTGGTGAATGGGGCCGAGCGAGTGGTGGTGAGCCAACTGGTGCGCTCGCCAGGGGTCTATTTCACGGTCGAGGAGGACCCGGCGACTGGCCGCGAGCTGTGCTACGCCAAGCTAATCCCCAACCGCGGAGCCTGGCTGGAGTTCGAGACCAGCAACAAGACCGCTATCTTTGTGAAGGTGGACCGCAAGCGCCGAATACCCTGCACGACCCTCCTGCGGGCGGTGGGCTATGGCACCGATGAGGAGCTGTTTGAGCTCTTCAAGGACGTGGACCCCGACCTGAATTACGTCCGCGCCACCATAGAGAAGGACGCGGAAATCCGGAACGAGAAGGACGCCCTCATCGAATTCTACCGGCGCCTGCGGCCGGGAGACCCTCCGACAGCGGAGAACGCCCGGGCCCTGGTCACGGCGCTCTTTTTCAACTTCCGCCGCTACGACCTGGGCAAGGTGGGCCGCTACAAGCTGAACCGCCGCCTGGGCCTGCCCGCTGTCGACTCCCGAGACCGCGAGCACCGCGTCCTCAGCCCCCAGGACCTGGTCGAGATCGTGCGGCACATTATCCGCGTCAACGATGGCAAAGAGGCCGCGGACGACATTGACCACTTGGGCAACCGTCGTATCCGGGCCGTGGGGGAGCTCATCCAGAACCAGTTCCGCATTGGCCTGCTCCGCATGGAACGCATGGTCAAGGAGCGCATGACCATCGTGGAGACGGAGACGGCCACCCCCAGCACCCTGATCAACATCCGCCCCGTAGTGGCGGCTATGAAGGAGTTCTTTGGGGGCTCCCAGCTCTCCCAGTTCATGGATCAGACCAACCCCGTGGCGGAGCTGACCCACAAGCGCCGCCTTTCGGCCCTGGGGCCCGGCGGCCTCTCCCGGGAGCGGGCGGGATTCGATGTGCGCGATGTCCACCACTCCCACTACGGGCGCATCTGCCCCATCGAGACCCCGGAAGGGCCCAACATCGGCCTGATCGGCTCCCTGGCGACCTATGCGGTGGTCAATGAGTTCGGCTTCATCGAGACGCCTTACAGGGAGGTCAAGAAGGAGCTGTCCACCCGCTCCCCGGACCTGCTGGGCAGGACCATCCGCGAGGCGGTCAAGGACGGCCGCAACCACATCGTCGCCAAGGCGGGGCAGACGGTGGCTGCGGAGCTGGCGAAGAAGCTGGCGGCACTGCCCGAGGACACCGTCAAGTTGGTCCCCTTTGTTACCAACAAGATCGTCTACCTCGCGGCGGACCGGGAGGAGCAGTACACCATCGCCCAAGCGAACACCCTGCTGGACTCTCGGGGACAGTTCAGGTCCGAGAAGGTAGAGGTGCGGCATGGGCGGCGCTTCCTAGAGGAGCCCCCGGAGCGGGTCGAATACATGGACGTCTCCCCGAAGCAGATCGTCAGCGTGGCCACCTCGCTGATCCCATTCCTGGAGCATGACGACGCTAACCGGGCCCTGATGGGCTCCAACATGCAACGCCAGGCCGTGCCCTTGCTGCGGCCGGAGACGCCGCTCGTTGGCACCGGCATGGAGCACCGCATCGCCATGGACAGCGGCCAGATCCTCTGCGCGGAGGCGGCAGGCACGGTGGCCCAGATGAACGGACGGGAGGTGGTGGTGCAGGAGGACAGCGGGGCCGAGCGGCGCTACCCGCTGCTGAAGTTCGTCCGTAGCAACCAGGGGACCTGCATCACCCAGCGGCCTATCGTCCGCCGCGGCGATCAGGTCAAGGTGGGCCAGCCCCTGGCTGATAGCTCGTCCACAGACCAGGGCCAACTAGCCCTGGGGCAGAACGTCCTGGTGGCCTTCATGAGCTGGGAGGGCTACAACTTCGAGGACGCCATCGTTATCAGCGAAAGCCTGGTGCGGGAGGACAAGTTCACCAGCATCCACATCGAGAAACACGAGGTGGAGGCCCGCGACACCAAGCTGGGCGCCGAGGAGATCACCCAGGACATCCCCAACGTGGGGGAGGAGTCGCTGCGCGACCTGGACGAGGAGGGGATCATCCGCGTCGGGGCCGAGGTGGGGCCGGGCGATATCCTGGTGGGCAAGATCACCCCCAAAGGCGAGACCGAGCTCACCGCCGAGGAGAAGCTCCTGCGGGCAATCTTCGGCGAGAAGGCCCGGGAGGTGAAGGACACCAGCCTGCGGGTTCCCCACGGCGAGCGGGGAAAGGTTATTGACGTCAAGATCTTCTCCCGTGAGAAAAACGACGAACTGCCTCCCGGCGTCAACCGGCTGGTCCGCGTCTGGGTCGCCCAGAAGAGGAAGCTCAGCGAGGGCGACAAGATGGCGGGGCGCCACGGCAACAAGGGGGTCATCGCCCGCATCCTGCCCGTGGAGGACATGCCCTATCTGGAAGATGGCACGCCAGTGGAGATCATCCTGAACCCCATCGGCGTCCCCTCGCGGATGAACCTGGGCCAGATCCTGGAGACGCACCTGGGC
>JACQGV010000190.1 GCA_016199375.1 Chloroflexota bacterium
CCGGAAAGAGCCTGCCCTGAGCCTGTCGAAGGGAAGGGGGCCAGGGGGATGGTTCGCTGGACTTTTTCAAACAGCCTGTTAGGGCAGGCTTGTCGAACCACGAGCCCTCCTCCCATGCTGGCTCAAGCCCGCGGAGGTCCCTTGCTCATGCGCTGCACCTGCTCCGTGTGTTCCTTCAGGTGGCCGCTGAGGACCGACGCGATGAGCTGCTCCACGGTCCGCTCCTGGGGAGCGCCGGTGTCCAGGGTAACCAGCACACCCTTGCGGGAGAGCTGGTCAGGGGAGAGGGCCCGCACCTGCTCCAGGGCCTCGTGGGCGGAGCGGCGCAGCTCCAGGAGGGCCTGTGCCCGCGTGAGCAGGGCGCCGCGCTTCACCGCTATCACCCTCTCCTGCCGGGCGGCCTCATCCACCCGGCCGATGGTGGGGTTGCGCTCCTCGACCATGCGCTGGATCTGCCGCGCCCAGAAAGGCTGGAACTCGATGGCGTGGGCGACAACCTGGGCGGGAGACCAATCTTCGCCATGCTGAAGACCATAGCGGTCGCCGGGGATGTTCTCCACTGCCGCTTGCAAGGCGAGCTGGGCGGTGGCCAGCTCCTCCGCCATTCTTTCCACGGTGGACATCAAGAGCGCTCCTGCCTGGGACGGGGAAAGTATAGCACCGGGCGGGCGGCGCTTCAGGTGGTGTACCTGGCGTTGATCTGGACGTAGCCCTCCGTCAGATCGCAGCCCCAGGCCATGGCGGAGTGCTCCCCCAGGTTGAGCCGCAGGTGGATGACGACCTCCGGCTGCTTCAGGGCGATGACCGCGGCGTCCTTGTAGAAGGGCACGGGGGCGCCCGCGTCCATCATGCAGATCTCGTTGATATAGAGCGTCACCTTGGAGAGCTCTATCTCCGCGCCGCTGCGCCCCAAGGCGGCGAGCACCCGGCCCCAGTTGGGGTCGTTGCCGTAGGCCGCCGTCTTCACCAGGGGCGAGCCGGCGATGGTGAGAGCGGCCCGGCGGGCGTCCTCCAGGGAGCGAGCACCCTCGACCCTGACCTCCAGCAGTTTGGTGGAGCCCTCCCCATCCCTGGCGACGAGCTTGGCCAGATGTATGGATAGCTCCGTCAGGGCGGCCTCGAAGTTCTCTGCGCCCGGAGCGCCGGCCCGCAGCGGGGGGTTGCCGGCCAGGCCGTTGGCGTAGATCAGCACCATATCGTTGGTGCTGGTATCCATGTCCACCGTGACCTGGTTGAAGGAGGCGTCCACGGCCCGCCGCAGGGCGGCCCGCAGGAAGGTCGGCTCCACTGCCGCGTCGGTGGCCAGGAAAGCCAGCATGGTCGCCATGGCCGGCGCGATCATCCCCGAGCCCTTGGCGATGCCGCCCAGGGTGACGCGGTGCCCGGCGACCTCCACGGCGACGGCCCCTTCCTTGGGCACGGTATCCGTGGTCATGATAGCCCGTGCCAGACGGTGGCCTGCCTGGGCATCGGGCGCCAGCTCGATCTTGCGCAGGCCCGTCCGGATGAGGCCCATGGGCAGCTCGACGCCGATGACTCCCGTGCTGGCCACCAGTGTCTCCGTCGGCTTCAGGCCCAGGCGTTGGGCGGCGGCAGCGGCCATATCGCGGGCGTCCTTGAGCCCCTGGTCGCCGGTGCAGGCGTTGGCGATGCCGGAGTTCACCACCAGCGCCTGGGTGCGTCCACCCTGCAGGTGCTCCTGGTCCACCAGGAGCGGCGCTGCGATGACCTTGTTAGTCGTGAAGACGCCTGCGGCAGCGCAGGGCTGCTCGGCGTAGAGCAGGCCCAGGTCCAGCTTATTCTCGCCCAGGGCCTTCAGTCCGGCGTAGGTGGCGCCGGCCCGGAACCCGGGGGCGCTGGTGATGGTGCCGTCGGGAAGAAACTCCATATGCACTGCCTTGTCCACGGATGGCTGACAGTATAGCACTTGTCCACCGCCCGGCAGTCGCGGAAGGGCTCTGGCCGGCCTGCTTCGCCTGGACTACGCCCCGGCAGAGGGCAGGCCCCTGCACTCGATGCAGAGTTGCAGGCGCTGCGGATTGTATTCCGCCCCCAGGATGGCGGCTATCCGCTCCAGGGCGCGGCGCGGTGCGATCGGGGCGCCACACCGGCGTCGCCAAACGGAGATGCCTTCAGCCATTGTGACCGGCTGTTCCTGAGCTGGAGCAGGGGGATGACTGGGTGGGGTATCATAATGGGCCGAACGGCAGGCACGGCTGCGGGGGGCCAACGTTCGAGCGGCCACGGCCGCTGGCGTCGAGAGAGCAAACGGCGTATATGCAGGCCCCGTCATGCTCCGTATGTGACAGAGGGCCAGGGGGAAGGCGATGCGGGCGATCCTGAGCGTCTACGACAAGACCGGGCTGGTGGAGTTCGGACTGGGCCTGGCCGCCCTGGGCGTGGAGATCCACTCCACCGGCGGCACCATGAAGGCGCTGGCGGAGGCCAAGGTCGCCGTCCGTTCCATCTCCGACCTCACCGGCTTCCCGGAGATCCTGGATGGGCGGGTGAAGACCCTGCACCCCAAGGTCCACGGCGGCATCCTGGCCCGCCGCGACCTGGCCGCGCACCAGGCCCAGCTCAAGGCCCACGCCATCGCGCCCATAGACTTGATAGCGGTGAACCTCTACCCCTTCGTCAGCACGGTGATGAAGCCCGGCGTCAGCCTGGACGAGGGCCTGGAGAACATAGATATTGGCGGGCCGACCATGCTGCGGTCCGCGGCCAAGAACTTCCCCCACGTCCTGGTGCTGACCGACCCCGCCGACTACGGCCCCATCCTGGAGGAGCTGAAGGCCGGCGCCGTCTCCCAGGAGATGCGCCGGCGGCTGGCGGCCAAGGCGTTCCAGCATGTCTCCGTCTACGACGCCGCCGTCGCCGCCTACCTGCGCGGCCAGGAGGGTGGCTTCCCCCAGGAGCTCAGCTTCGGGCTGCGCAAGCTCCAGGACCTGCGCTACGGCGAGAACCCCCACCAGCAGGCTGCCTTCTACGCCGATGTAAGCCCCGGCGTGCTGGTCAGCCACAGCGTGACCTGGGCCCAGCAGCTCCACGGCAAGGAGCTCTCCTACAACAACATCCTGGACCTGGACTCGGCCCTGGGCGCCGTCTGGGACTTCAGCGGCGCCACCATCTGCATCGTCAAGCACAACAACCCCTGCGGCCTGGCGACCCACGAGCAGCTCAGCGAGGCCTATAAGCGCGCCTTCGCCGGCGACCCTGTCTCCGCCTTCGGCGGCATCGTCGCCTGTAACGTGCCAGTGGACCTGGAGACGGCGGAGGCTATGGCGCCCACCTTCTACGAGGCCGTCATCGCCCCCGGTTTCGCCCCCGCCGCCCTGGAGCGGCTGAAGCGCAAGCGCGACCTGCGCATCCTGGCTACGGGGCCCGCCGTGGCGCCCTCGCCGAACGCCCGCTACCTTGACCTGCGGCGGGTGCGGGGCGGCTTCTTGGTGCAGACGCCCGACGCCTATCCCGACGACGGCATCGAGCTGAAGACGGGCTCGCAGCGCGCTCCCACGCCCGCAGAGGTGGCCGACCTGCGCTACGCCTGGAAGATCGTCAAGCACATCAAGTCCAACGCCATCGTCCTGGCCCGCGACCGCGCCCTGCTGGGCATGGGCGCGGGGCAGCCCAACCGCGTCACCAGCGTCAGGCTGGCGGTGGAGCGGGCGGGGGAGCGGGCCAGGGGGTCGGTGCTGGCCTCGGACGCCTTCTTCCCCTTCCCCGACGGCGTCGAGGCGGCGGCCGCGGCGGGCGTAACAGCCATCATCCAGCCCGGCGGCTCCATCCGCGACCAGGAGATCATCGCCGCCGCCGACAAGGCCGGCATGGCGATGGTCTTCACCGGCGTCCGCCACTTCAAGCACTAGCGCGCGCCTCCAGCTTTGTCTAGCGCCCCCCAGTGCCATGCCGCCTGCGTCCTTCGTTCCCCGCCGGAGACGCAATAGGCAAGATGCATCATCGGACTGATGAATTTGCATCATAGACCTTGCTGCTGCTCTGGGTATGCTGAGACTCATCCTGGGGAGGGGTGAGAGCGATGGGACAAGGCGACGCATACGCTCAGTTGGCGGAGAGACATGGCCAGGGCCGGTCGGCGCGCTTCCGGAAGATTCTGGAGTTCATGATGACGCCGCAGGAGGCGGAGTTGGCGGTGCGGCTGCCCAAGCCGACCCCGGAGTTGGCCCAAGAGTTGGGGCTGGACGTGGCGACGGTGGACGGCCTGCTGGAGAGGATGTACAAGAAGGGAGTCATCCTGCCCCGGAACTTCCAGACCCACGAGACCTTCCGCTACACCCGCAGCGTGGGCCAGCTCCATGACACCGCCCAATCGCTGTGGAACATTGACGTCTTCACTGATGCGGAGAAGAAGCAGCTCTGGGGCTTGTGGGAGGACTGGGTCCGAACTGAATGGGAGCCCGAGCGCGTCCCCAAGTACAACGACCAGCCGGCGCCCACCCAGCGGATAGTCCCCGCCTACAAGTCCATCCTGGATAGCCCCGAGCTCCTGCCCAGCGAGGACATCCGCAAGATGGTGAAGGCGGCCAACCTCATCGCCGTGGTGTCGTGCTCGTGCCGCAAGCGCAAGGAGGCTGTGGTCAAGCCCTGCGACAAGTCCCACGACATGAACTGCCTCCAGTTCAACCGCTCGGCGGAGTACGCCATCAACCGCGGCCACGGCAAGAAGCTGTCCGTGGAGGAGACGCTGGCCCTCGTGGAAGAGATCGAGGACGATGGCCTGGTGCACTGCTGGGGCAACAGCGACGCTATGACCATCAACACCTTCTGTAGCTGTTGTTCCGACTGCTGCATGATGTTCCAGCCCATGCTGGAGATGGGCGTCCCCATAACCAAGGTCTACGCCAAGAGCCGCTACGAGGCCCGGAACAACGAGGCGCTGTGCGACGGCTGCCAGAAGTGCGTCGAGCGCTGCAACTTCGACGCCATCAGCATGGATAAGGTGCCCGGCTTCAAGAAGCTGAAGGCTTTCATTGACGAGGAGCTCTGCATGGGCTGCGGCGTCTGCGTCCTGGTCTGCGAGCCGCTAAGCCTCAAGATGGCCCTGGTGCGGCCCAAGGAGCACATCCCCTCGTTCGTCGCCGCGCCCCGGTCCGCGCCCAGTCCTCAGGTGGCAAGCGCCTAGTGTCCTGTCCTGAGATTCGTTGAACAAG
>JACQGV010000175.1 GCA_016199375.1 Chloroflexota bacterium
AGGGGGCAGGGGGTGAGGTATCGGCATTCACTAGCGTGCCGTGCTGGCAAACCTGGGTGCTTTTGCAAGGAGCTAAAGGGACGGGGCACTAGAGAAACGACAGGGGGTCCACGTCCACCGCCCAGCCGCGCCCCAGGGCCACGTCCTCCAGGAGCTGCTGGGGCGCGGGCCCCTTGATGAGCACCTGCCAGCGGTAGCGCCCCCGCAGCCGGCTCACATAGGCGGGCGCCGGCCCCAGCACCATCGTCCGGGCCCGTCCCAGGGCCTCCCGCCGCTGGCGGAGCTCGCGGGCCACGCGCTCGGCTTCGCGGGCCGCCAGGCCCGCGCTCGGGTGCTGGAACACCAGCCTGGTCAGGCGGTTGAGAGGGGGGTAATCGTGCTCCCGCCGGTGCTCCAGCTCCTGGCGATAAAACTGGCGATAGTCCTGGACCGCGGCCGCCCGGATGGCGTAGTGGTCGGGCGTGTAGGTCTGGACTATGGCGCGCCCCGGCCGCTCTCCCCGCCCGGCCCGGCCCACCACCTGGGTCAGAAGCTGGAAGGTGCGCTCCCCGGCGCGAAAGTCCGGCAGGTGCAGCGCGGTGTCGGCGCTGATGACGCCCACCAGGGTGACCAGGGGCAGGTCGAGCCCCATGGCGATGAGCTGGGTGCCGATGAGGATGTCCGCCCCGTGGCTGGCGAAGCGCTCCAGCAGGCGGTCGTGGGCGCCCTTGAAGCGGGCCGCGTCCCGGTCCCAGCGCAGCAGGCGCGCGGCCGGGAAGGCCCGCGCCGCCTCCTCCTCCACCCGCTCGGTGCCCAGCCCGAAGTAGCGGATGTGCCGGCTGAAGCACTGGGAGCAGGCCGCGGGCACGTAGGCGCGGGCGCTGCACTGATGGCACACCAGATTCTCCTGGGCCGAGTGGTAGGTGAGCACCACGTCGCAGCGGTGGCACTTCAGGACGTGCCCGCAGTCGCGGCACTGGACGAAGGTAGCGCTGCCGCGGCGGTTCAGGAACAGGATCGCCTGCTCGCCGCGCTCCAGCGTCTCCCGGGCCGCCGCCAGGAGCGCGCGGCTGAAGATGCCCCGGTTGCCCTCTTTGAGCTCCCGCCGCAGGTCCACCACCTCCACCTGGGCGAGGCCCGGCTGCTGGCGGACCGGGGGCAGCACGCGCTGCGGCAGCTCCAGGCGCTGGAGCAGCCCCGCCTCGCTCCGCCACATGCTCCCCACATCGGGCGTGGCGCTGCCCAGCACCACCGCGGCTCCCGTCAGCCGCGCCAGCTCCAGGGCCGCCTCCCGGGCGTGATAGCGCGGCGGCTGCTCCCATTGCTTGTAGGCCGGCTCGTGCTCCTCGTCGAGGACGATGAGGCCCAGGTTGCGCAGAGGCGCGAAGAGGGCGCCGCGCGGCCCGATCACCACCGTGAAGTCGCCCCGGAGGACCCGCCACCACTCGTCGAACTGCTCGCCCAGGGAGAGGCGGCTGTGGAGGACGGCGACCCGGCCGGGGAAGCGGGCGGAGAACCGGGCGATGGCCTGGGGCGTCAGGGAGATCTCCGGCACCAGGACGATGCCGCTCCGACCCTGGGACTCCACCTGGGCGAGGGCCCGCAGATAGAGCTCGGTCTTGCCGCTGCCGGTGACACCATAGAGGAGGAAGGACGCGGGCGGCGAATCCGGCGCGGCGGGCGCTTCCAGGGCGGCCCGCAGCCGCGCCCAGGCATCATCCTGGTCCGTGGTCAGCGGCGGCCCCTGGACGCCGGGCGGCAGACGGCCTGGTCTAGCCAGGGGGTCCCGCACCACCCGCACCTGCTCCAAGGCCAGCCAGCCGCGCTGGGCCATCTTTTCCAGCGCCTGCCGGCCCACACCGGTGCGCTGGATGACCACCGGCAGCGGCGCCGGTTGCACCGCCAGGAGCTCCAGCGCCGCCGCCTGGCGCGGGGCGCGGTGGGCGCGCAGCTCCTGGGCCTGGGCCGCTGCTGCGGAGGCTGAAAGGAGCAGCCGGGCCTGCCGGACCACCTTCTCTCGGACCCGCGAGCCCTCCAGCCGCTGGACCTTGACGACCAGCTTCTTCCGCAGCAACTGCCCCAGGGTGGCCGCCGCCTTGCGGGCGCCCAGCGCGGCCCCCAGCTCCTGGCCCTCGACCTCGCCCCCGCGCTGGACCTGGGCCAGCACCTGGCGCTCCCCGGCGGAGAGGCTGGCCAGGGCCAGCTCGGAAGGGTCGGGAGCGGGGGCGTAATAGGTCAGTACCCGGCGCTCGAAGCCTGGGGGCAGCAGGAGGGCGACCGCCTCGAAAAGGGGCGCCAGGTACTCCCGGCTGAGCCAGCGCGCCAGGCTGGCGCGGGCCGCGTCGAGAAGGGGGCGCCGGTCAATGAGGCCCGCGATGGGCCTGGCCTCGGCCGCCTCCGGCGGGGCTGCGTCCACGCCCAGGACAACGCCCTGGACAGTGGCCGGACCGAACGGCACCCACACCGCGTGGCCAAGGGCGACATCCAGGCCCGGCGGCACCTCGTAAGTGAAGCAGCGCTGCCCGGCGCCCGGAGAGTTGACGGCCACTTCCACGTAGCGCGGTCCCGGGGATGACATGGCGCCGTCAGGATAGCATGGCGCGGGCGCGGAGAGCCCCCGCGCATCCGGGGGCTGGAAGGCCGGCTACGGCGGGGGCTGCTCCGGGATGGTAGCCGCAGCCGCCTCCGTCGGGGACGGCTGCTCTGCCTCGGCCTCTGGTAGGGCCTCTCCCCGCGGGCGCAGCAGCTCCTTGATGCGCCCCTTCTTGCCGATGCGCTCGCGCAGGTAGTAGAGCTTGGCGCGGGCGACCTTGCCGTGCTTGACGACCTCCACCTTCTCCACCCGCGGCGAGTGGAGGTTGAAGGTGCGCTCCACACCGACCCCGTAGGAGACGCGGCGGACGGTGACGGTGCTGTTGATGCCCGCCCGGTGGAGCTTGAGGACAACCCCGGCGAAGACCTGCGTCCGCTCCCGGTCTCCCTCCACCACCTTCGCGTGTACCTTGACCTCATCGCCCGGGTGCAACTGGGGCAAGACGCGCGCGGCGGGCGGACTGATAATGGTACTGATGTCCACGACGACCTTCCCGCGACAGTTCCGGCATATTGTAGCACCCAGGGCAAGCGCACCCACCCAGCCTTGCACAGAAAGTCGGCCAGTGTAGCGGGAGTGCAGAGCAACTGTCTTGCGTGTCAAGCAGTAGGAGCATGATGGGGGCTTGTAGGCAATCATGTCAGCAAAGCCAAATGACTTCTAGTAGACGCGGGCGCCGGGGGCGGTATATAATC
>JACQGV010000018.1 GCA_016199375.1 Chloroflexota bacterium
GTGGGTGGGGCCCAGCACCAGGGTGCGCTCGCGCCGGTCGGTCACGCGGAAGAGGATGTCGCCCATCGCCTGGTCGCGGCCCGATTCCTGCCACAGCTCGAGGGGCTGGAGCGCAGGCAGGCGCACCTCCTGGCCGCCGGCGGCGTCCATCTCCTCGCGCACGATGCGCTCGATCTTCTGGAGGGCGCGCCAGCCCAGGGGCAGGTAGCTGTAGACGCCCGCCGCCACCTGGTGCATCAGTCCCGCCCGCAGCATGAGCTGGTGGCTGGCGGTGTCGGCGTCGGCCGGGGTCTCCCGCAGGGTCCTCAGCAGGTATTGGGACATCCGCATGGGGAACGTATGCCTCAAAAGAAGACTATCCGGCCATTATAAGGGATGAGGCTGGGCCGGGGGGATGCCTGGCTCAGGCCAGGACGCGCCCCTCGTGGAGGGAGACGGTCTCCTCCTCGAAGAAGACGGCGAAGTGCTCCTTGACCTTCGACCAGAAGGGCTTGTCGTCCAGGACCTTCGCCATCTCGGGGGAGCGCAGGCAGGCCTTGCAGGTCTCCATGTCTTCGAAGTAGAGCTCGGCGATGCGGGCGAAGGCGGGGCGCTTGCCCACGGCGCGGGAGGTGTGGTAGCGGGCCAGGCCGGGGTTGGTGAAGGCCAGGGGGACGTGGCGCTCCACGTAGTAGCGGTCGGCCTCGTCCGGGTTCACGTCGTCCTTCCAGGTCCACAGGTTCACTATCTTCACCGGGCGCTGGCTGCGCAGCCCCGCGCCGGGGATCACCACCTGCTCCTCGGCGAAGAAGGGCACCACCTCGGACAGGGTGGCCTGGAACTCGGGGTCGCCGAGGACGCGCTTGCCCTGGTCCGAGCCCAGCCCCGCCTTGCAGGCGTCCTTGTCGTCGAAGTAAAGCTCGGCGATGCGAAAGAAGCGGGGGCTCCGGCCCCGGCTGCGGGCGACGGTGTACCGGCGCACGCCGGGGATGCGGCAGGCCATGGGCACGTGGACGCCGTAGTACTGGCGCTCAGCCGCCTCGATGGCTACCTCGGGCTTCAGGTTCCACAGGCTGACGAACTTGTGCACGGGCCACCTCCGGCCAGGATGGGGCCATGATAGCTCAGGTGGGACAACCTGTCATTCTTCGTCCCGGCACGTCAGGACTCGGGGTGACGGCAAGGCGCTGGCTGGCACGGTCGCATACATCGCTACGCCGGCGCCGCGACGGGCGGCCCGATGCCCGCCTCGGCCAGCACCAGGGGCGCTAGCCGCACCAGCTCCTGCTCCATGCCCTCGTTTATCTCCAGCACGCGCAGGGCGCTCGCTGGTATGTGCGGGGCAATGGCCTCCCAGGGCATGTCGCCCAGGCCCGGCGGGCGGTGGTCCACCAGCCCCTGGATGTCGTGCAGGTGGCAGCCCGCCAGGCGTTGCTCGAAGCGCTCGAACCAGGCCCCGTGAGGGATGAGTGAGAGCCGCGATAGGTACTCGGCATGGCCCACGTCGTGCCAGTAGCCCACCGCCTGGGCGAACTCCCGCAGCAGGACCGCCATCTCATCGGGGATCGGTATCTCCACGTACTGGTTGCGGGTCTCCAGCCCGAAGCGGATGTCGTAGCCCTGGCGCTGGACGTAGGTGCAGAGGCGGTCGAGGCTCTTCATGGCGGCGGCGAAGGGGCGCTGGGCGTCCTTGGCCCGCAGCCGCACCAGCTCAGCCCTGGCCTCCTGGAAGTCCTTGCTCTCAGCCCCGCCCTCGCTGTAAAGCCGCCGCAGCTCCCGCTCCCTGGGCAGCGCCAGTTTCTCCTCCACGGCGCCCAGGTGCAGCACGACCCAGCGCGCCCCCACCTCCGAGGCCAGGTCTATGCTGCGCAGCGCCGACCTGACGGCCTGCTCGCGCTCGTAGCCGTCGGTGTGGGAGAGGAGGAGCTGTTGCTCGCGCTGCCCCTCCGGGGTCAGGCCGGCGGGGCAGGGCCAGTGGACCGACGGAATGTCGTAGCGCCAGGCCCGGCGGAGCGCCCGCAGCCGGTCGGGCGTCAGGTGGTAGTTCAGCTCCAGCCGGCGGAAGCCAAAGCGGGCCGCCAGGTCGGCGAAGGCGCCGATGTCGGGAAACTGCTGGGCCGAGTACATGGTGCTGAGGGAGAGCGGCTCCACAGCTTGTCCTACCTCTGGTGCGCCTTTCCCTACGGCAGTATAAGGCATGCACAGCCCATGATAAGATGGGCCACGGAGGTGGGCGCCATGGACTTTCGCTTCACCAGGGAGCAGGAGGCATTTCGCAAGCAGGTGAGGGGGTTCCTGGGCCAGGAGCTCCCGGCGGGCTGGGCGGGCCAGGACGAGGACTACGGCGACGAGGCCTGGGCCTTCACCCAGCGGATGCGCAAACGGCTCGCCGCCAAGGGCTGGCTGACCATGGCCTGGCCGAAAGAGTACGGCGGCATGGGCGCTCCCCACATCCAGCAGATGATCTTCGCCGAGGAGATGGCCTACCACCGGGCGCCCGGCCGCGACGGTCAGGGTGTCGGCATGGTGGGGCCCACCCTGATGATCAACGGCACCGAGGAGCAAAAGAAGCAGCACCTGGGGGCTATCGGTCGCGGGGAGGTGGTCTGGTGCCAGGGCTATAGCGAGCCCGGATCGGGCTCCGACCTGGCCTCGTTGCAGACCCGGGCGGCGGCTGACGGCGACGACTTTGTGATCAACGGCCAGAAGATCTGGACCAGCGGCGCCCACCGCGCCGACTGGGTCCACGTGCTCACCCGCACCGACCCCAACGCGCCCAAGCACCGGGGCATCAGCTACTTCATGGTGCCTGTGAAGACCCCTGGCATCACCGTGCGGCCCCTGATCAATATGGCCAACCTCCACGGCTTCAACGAGGTGTTCTTCGACAACGTGCGGGTGCCGCGCCGCAACATGATCGGCGAGGAGAACCGCGGCTGGTATGTGGCCACCACCACCCTCGACTTCGAGCGCTCGGGGGTGGACCGCGCCGCCTCGGCGCGGCGGACCCTGGAGGAGCTGGTGGAGTTCGCCCGCGAGACCAAGCGCAACGGGCAACGCCTGGCCGCCGACCCTACCGTGGCGGGCCGGCTGGCCGAGCTGCGGGTCGAGGTGGAGGTCTGCCGGATGCTCTGCTACCGGATCGGCTGGATGCAGAGCAAGGGACTGGTGCCCAACGCGGAGTCGTCCATGGGGAAGCTCTATGGGAGCGAGCTCCAGCAGCGGCTGGCGGGCGCCGGGGTGGCCATCATGGGTCTCTACGGCCAGTTGGCGGCGGGCTCCAAGTGGGCGCCGCTGCGGGGCCGCTTTGAGCGGGCCTATCTGACCTCGGTGTCGAGCACCATCGCGGCGGGCACCTCGGAGATCCAGCGTAACATCATCAGCCAGCGGGGCCTGGGCCTGCCGAGGGGCTGAGACGACCTGGCGGGCCCCCCTATAGCATCTCTTCCAGCGCGGTGGCCGACCAGGCAGGGGAGGGCGCACCCAGCGCCGTGGGACTGGCCGGGGCGGGGCGAGGAGGCTCTGGTTCCACGGGCGCGGGGGCGGGCCTGGCCGAGCGCGCCGGCAAGGTCGGGTGAGGGCTGGCTGGATTCTCGCCGTAGCCAGCTACGCTGCCGTCGCTGGTGCGGAAGAGGCCGCCCTCGTAGCTCCCCCGCTGGGCGCCCTGGTAGTCGTAGATATACCTCCCCCGCAGCCAGCCCCGGCTGTGCCCCGGGAAGTCCACGATCCGGCCGTCATCCAGCACCCGGTATACCGGCGTGCCGTAGCGGTTGTAGATGGCGTCGGTCTCGCTCACTGCTCGGCCCTCTGGGCGGTGCCAGCGAACCTTACCGCGTGGATGGGCCCCTGGCAAGGGCGCGATGGCACCCCCGGCTCCTAGAAGTGGTTGCAAAGCCCTCACCCCCTGTCTCCCCCTCTCCCTTGACCAAGGGAGAGGGGGAGGGACAAAAGGGTTGGGGACACCCCCAAGCCCCTGCCAGAGGGGGCTCTGCCCCCTCTGGATACCCCCAGGAAGGCTTCGCAACTGGCTCTAGCAGGGTGATGAAAAGGGGGGGGTGCAGAAGAGCTCCGCCGACAGGGAAGGGGACAAGGGGGATGGTTCGCCGGACTTTTTTCAGCAGCCTGCTAGAGTGCAAGGTGGAGGGCAGGCGCGTTTGAGA
>JACQGV010000176.1 GCA_016199375.1 Chloroflexota bacterium
GGTCACCCGCCTGGCGCGCGGCCTGCCGGCGGGCGGCGACGTGGAGTACGCCGACGAGGTGACCCTGGCCCGCGCCCTCGAAGGCCGCCGCGAGATGTGACATGCCAGCTCCGCGCG
This sequence comes from Chloroflexota bacterium, assembly GCA_016199375.1. Classification (GTDB taxonomy): domain Bacteria; phylum Chloroflexota; class Dehalococcoidia; order SHYM01; family SHYM01; genus JACQGV01. The sequence goes on from JACQGV010000176.1 coordinate 118, forward strand.
TCTACAAGGCCGAAGGCATCGTCCTGAAGGGCAGGGAACTGGGCGAGGCCGACCGCATCGTCACCCTACTCACCCCTACCTACGGCAAGCTGCGGGCTGTCGCCAAGGGCGTGCGCAAGCCCCGCAGCCGCCTGGCCGGGCACCTGGAGCCCCTGACCCGCGTGGCCATCCTGGTAGCCCACGGCCAGAGCCTGGACATCATCGCCCAGGCCCAGACCATCGAGTCGTTCCGCCCCCTGCGGGAGGACCTGTGGCGGGCCTCCTGCGGGCTGTACCTGGCCGAGTTGGTGGACCGCTTCACCGTGGAGGGGGCGGAGAGCGAGCCGGTCTACAAGCTGCTGCTGGAGACCCTCACCCGGCTGGCGCTGGCCCTTCCTGCAAAAGAAGGGCGGGAGTCCCGACCTGCCGGGATGAGCGCAGCGGCCGGGCTCCTGCGCTCCTTCGAGGTGGAGCTGCTGGACCACCTGGGCTACCGGCCCGAGCTGGGGCAGTGCATCGCCTGCCGCCGTGCCCTGGAGCCGGTGGAGAACTACTTCAGCTCCAGCGCCGGCGGGATGGCCTGTCCCGCCTGCCGCTACCAGGTGGGGCGCACCCGGCCGGTCACGGTGGATGCCCTCAAGGTGCTGCGGCTGCTGCAGCGGCGGGACGCCACCACCCTGGGCCGGCTGCGGCTGGGGCGCGAGCTGGCCTCGGAGCTGGAGCTGCTGCTGCGGGAGTACATCGCCTATATACTGGAGCGCGATGTCCACTCGACAGCCTTCCTCGACCGCCTGCGCCGCGAGGAGGCTGCGTCCAGTCGGGGCTGAGGAGGCTCCCTCCCCCGGAGGGAGCAGCAGGAGGGTGCAGGCCATCCTGCCCCGAGGGCTGGCGTGAGCCTGCTTGAAGCCTTTGTCCTGGGCCTGGTGCAGGGCATCACCGAGTTCCTGCCCATATCGTCGTCCGGGCACCTGATCCTGGTGCCCAAGCTCCTGGGCTGGCAGCCCCACAGCCTGGCCTTCGACGTCATGCTCCATGAGGCGACCCTCCTCGCAGTGGTCGCCTACTTCTGGCGCGACTGGGTGCGGATGGCGCGGGAGCGCGCCCGGCTGCTCTGGCTGCTGGCGGCGGGCTCGGTCCCGACCGCCGTGGCAGGGGCGCTCTTCAGCGGCGCCATCGAGGAGCGCCTGCGCGGCGCCGGGGTGGTCGCGGCGATGCTCCTGTCCATCGCCGTCGTCATGGGTGCGGCGGAGGTCGTGGGGCGCAAGCGCGACGGGATGGAGCGGGTGGGCCTGGGCCGTGCCCTCTTCATCGGCTTGGCGCAGGCGCTCTCCCTGATACCGGGCGTCTCGCGCTCGGGGATAACCATCGCCGCCGGCATGTTCGGCAACCTCCGGCGGGGAGCGGCGGCGCGCTTCTCCTTCCTGCTGGGGACGCCCATTATCCTCGCCGTGGGGGTGGTGAAGCTGGCCGAGCTGGCCCGTGGCGGGGGTGGCACGGGCGGCCCTGAGGCTGGCTGGGCCGCCCTGGCGGTGGGCTTCGTGACGGCGGCGGCCGTGGGGGTCCTGGCGATCCGCTTCCTGCTCGCCTTCCTCCAGCGCCGGGGCCTGTGGTGGTTCATCGCCTATCGCCTGGCGCTGGGCGGGGTGTTGCTGGGCCTGCTGGCGACGCACGTCCTCTCCTGATCCGGCCCGCTCCGGCGGGCTCGACCGCAACAGCATCGTGCTAGAATGAACCGCTTAGCAGAGGAGTCTTTCCGTGCCCGAGCGCATCTTCATCGGGGTCGCTTGGCCGTACCCCAATGGGCCCCTGCACCTGGGGCACATCGCGGGGGCGTACCTGCCCGCCGATATCTTCGCCCGCTACCATCGCGTCAAGGGGAACGAGGTGCTGATGGTGTCGGGCTCCGACGCCCACGGCACGCCCGTGACCGTCCTCGCCGACAAGGAAAGTAGGACGCCCCAGGAGATATTCGAGCGTTACCACGCCAGCTTCCTCCGGTCCTTCCGTGGGTTGGGCATCAGCTTCGACATCTTCACCCACACCGACACTCCCAATCACGCTCAGACCGCCCGGGACATCTTCCTGAAGCTCTACGAGCGCGGGCATTTCCTCAAGCAGAGGACGCGGCAACTCTATTCGCCCACCCTCAACATGTTCTTGCCCGACCGCTACGTGGAGGGCACCTGCCCTCGCTGCGGCTTCGCCCGCGCCCGCGGGGACCAGTGCGACAAGTGCGGCTCGCTCCTGGACCCTCTGGACCTGAAGGAGCCCCGCTGCAAGCTGGACGGCTCCGTCCCCGAGGTGCGCGAGACCGACCACCTCTTCCTGCGCCTGGGAGACTTCGAGGAGCGCCTGAAGGCCTGGGTGAGGAAGCAGACGCACTGGCGGTCCAACGTCCACCGCTTCACCCTGGGCTACCTGGAGGAAGGGCTCAAGCCGCGGGCGATGACCCGCGACCTGGCCTGGGGCATCCCCGTCCCCGTCGCCGGGTTCGACGGCAAGTGCATCTACGTCTGGTTCGAGGCCGTCATCGGCTACCTCTCGGCCAGCAAGCAGTACTTCCAGGAGCGGGGCGACCCGGAGGGCTGGCGCCGGTTCTGGCAGGGCCCGGAGGTCAAGAGCTACTACTTCATCGGCAAGGACAACATCCCCTTCCATACCATCATCTGGCCCGCCATCCTCATGGGGTATGGGGGCCTGAACCTCCCCTACGATGTGCCCGCCAACGAGTACCTGACCCTGGAGGGGCGCAAGCTCTCCACCAGCGAGGCCTGGGCGGTATGGGTGCCCGACTACCTGGAGCGCTATGACCCGGACCCCCTGCGCTACACCCTGTCGGTCACTATGCCCGAGTCCGGCGACCTGGACTTCACGTGGAAGGAGTTCGTGCGGCGCAACAACGACGAGCTGGTGGCCACCTACGGCAACCTGGTGAACCGGGTGCTCACCTTCACCTACCGCAACTTCGACCGCCGGGTGCCCCGTCCCGCCCACCTGGACGCCCGCGACCAGGCCCTCCTGGCCAAGGCCAAGCACACCCTGCAGGCGGTGGACAAGGCGCTGGCCCATACCAGCTTCCGCGAGGCGGTCCGCGAGGCTTTCAGCCTGGCCCAGGAGGGGAACCGCTACCTGGAGGACCTGGCCCCCTGGAAGACGCTGCGGGAGGACCCCCAGCGCACGGCTACCACCCTGTGGGTGGCCTTGTACGCCATCGCCGCCCTGAAGACCGTCCTGGGGCCCTTCCTGCCCTTCAGCTCGGAGAAGCTGCACCATTTCCTGGGCCTGGAGGGCACCGCCGCCGGGGCCGGCTGGGCTATCCAGGAGCCCGTGCCAGGCCGTCCCCTGCGAGAGCCCGCGGCCCTCTTCAAAAAGCTGGAGGAGCAGGTGGCCCTGGATGAGCGCGCGCGCCTGGAGGCGGCCCGTGTGGGTGGATAGCCACTGCCACCTGGACGACCGCTCTTTCACAGACCTGGACGCTGTCATCGAGCGGGCCCGCCAGGCCGGCGTGGGGATGATGGTCGCCACGGCTGAAGACCTGCCGGGCTGCGCCCGCACCCTGGCCATCGCCGAGCGCTATCCCGAGGTCTACGCCGCCGTGGGCATCCACCCCAACAAGGCGGGGGCGGCCACGCCCGGCGACCTGGCGGCGCTGCGGGAGCTGGCCCGCCATCCCAAGGTGGTCGCCATAGGCGAGACAGGGCTCGATTTCTATCGGGATTGGGCGCCCGTGGACGCCCAGGAGCATACCTTTCGTGCCCAGCTAGAGCTGGCGGCAGAGCTGCGCCTGCCTGTGGTGGTCCACCAGCGCCGGGCCTTGGAGCAGGCCAGCGACATCCTGGAGCCCTGGGCGCGGGCCCGCCGGGCCCGGGGCGAGGCGCCGCCCTTCGGGGTGATGCACTGCTTCAGCGGCGATGCCGTGGCGGCCCAGCGCTGCCTCGACCTGGGTTTCCTCATCTCCCTCGCCGGGCCGGTCACCTTCCCCAGGGCTGAGCGCACCCGGGTGGTCGCCGGGAGTGTACCCCTGTGGGGGCTGGTGCTGGAGACCGACGCTCCCGTCCTCGCCCCTCAGGGCCGCCGTGGCCGGAGGAACGAGCCCGCCTATCTGGTCGAGGCTGCGACCGTGGTGGCTGCGGTCCGTGGCATCAGCCTGGACGAGCTGGCGCGCGCCACCACAGCCAACGCCTTGGGAATCTTCCGCCTCAGCGCAGTGGCCGCGGGGTCGTAAGGTGTCGAGCCCAGCGATCTATGACCCCATCGCGGCGGAGCTGGACCTGGTCATAGAGCGACTCCGCGAGCTGGCCCGGGTGGACTTCCCCTGGCTGGGCCAGATGCTGGAGCACGTGCTGCGCCAGCGGGGCAAGCAGATCCGGCCCGCCCTGTGCCTGCTCGCCGCCCGCTTCCATCCCTGCGACATGCGCCAGGTGGTGACGATGGCGGCGGCGGCCGAGCTGCTGCACACGGCGACCCTGGTGCACGACGACACGGTGGACAAGAGCGCCCTGCGGCGGGGCGACCCCACCGTGCACAGCCTTTGGGGCGACAGCACCGCCATCCTCCTGGGTGACTATCTTTTCGCCAACTCCGCCGACCTCTGCACCTCCACCGGCAACCTGCGCTGCGTCCACCTCTTCGCCTACACTGTGATGACCCTTTGCAAGGGGGAGCTGAACGAGCTGTTCAGCGCCTTCGACGTCAAGCAGACCAGGGAGCATTACCTGCAGCGCATCGAGCGCAAGACCGCCTCGCTTTTCGCCATGGCCACGGAGTCGGGCGCGCTGCTCAGCAACGCCCCGGAGGCGGAGGTCGAGGCGCTGCGGCGCTTCGGGCACCATCTGGGCCTAGCCTTTCAGATCGTGGACGACATCCTGGACTACATGGGCACGGAGGAGGACCTGGGCAAGCCGGTGGGGAACGACCTGCTGCAAGGCACCGTCACCCTGCCAGCCATCCTGCTCCTGGAGCGGGAGCCCTCCGACACCACGGTCCGCCGCGCCTGCGAGGGGCCCGACCGCGAGGCGGCGGTGCGGGAGGCCGTGGAGCGCATCCGCTCCTCCGGCATGATCGAGGAGGCTTACGCCGTGGCCCGGGGGTTCGCCGACGCAGCCCTGGCGGAGCTCAAACACCTGCCATCCTCGCCGGCGCAGGCCTCCCTCCGCGGGCTGGTGGACTACGTCCTGTCCCGCAGCCGGTAGGGGCCACCACTGGCGAGGGTCGCTGAACGAATTACCTTGTCCAACATGGTAGAGCTCCCTGGACAGTACTCGAACCTGCTGCGACCGGACCTGGTGCCCAGGCTAAGGCGGCTTCTCGCTAGTAATGGGGATGGGTTCAGCAGGGGCGATTGATATTCCGCATCATTACTGCTATCATGATGCTATGGAACGCACCACCATCTCTATGCCGGACGAGCTGCTTCAGCGCCTGCGGATGATTGCCGCGGAGCGGCGCACATCTATGGCTGCCCTGGTCCGAGAAGCCCTGGAAGAGAAGGCCAAGAGTTATCGTCCACGGCCGCGCAGCTGGGGTGTCGGCGCCTCGGGGCACACAGACACCGCGAGCCAGGCGGGTGACATGCGGCCGGAGCCTCGGTCATGGCGCTAGTCCTCGACTCCGGGCCGCTGTATGCGTCCCTCGACCGCAC
>JACQGV010000012.1 GCA_016199375.1 Chloroflexota bacterium
GGCGTGGGCGAGGTGCGCGGCAACCTCCTGGAACTCCCGCAGGTCCCGCCGGCACTCGGCGCAGGCGCTCAGGTGGGTCTCCACCAGGGAGACCTCCCCGGCCTCCAGGGCATCGAGGGCGTAGGCGGGAAGGAGCTCCCGCAGCTCAGCGTGCGTCATCACAGGCCGCTCGACTCCAGCCCCCAGCTCTCCATCATCTCGCGCATCTTCTTGAGTCCCAGGCGGATGCGGGTCTTCACCGTGCCCAGGGGTGTGTTCAAGGTGCGGGCGATCTCTGCTTGCGTCAGCCCGCCGAAGTAGGCCAGGGCGATGGCCTGGCGCTGCTCCTGGGGCAGGCGGTCCAGGGCCCGCCGGGCGCTGCGCTCATGGTGGTCGTCGGGAACCTCTGGCCCCTCCACTGCCAGGGAGGAAGGCACCTCCCTTTCTTCCGACAGCGGCAGCGTGGCCGGGCGGCGCCCCCGCCGGCGCAGCTCATCCACCGCCCGGTGGTGGGCGATGCCCAGGAGCCAGCTCGAAAAGCGGCCCCGGGCGCTCTGATATGTCCCCGCCCGCTGCCAGAGGCTCACGAAGACCTCCTGAGTGATCTCCTCGGCCTCGCGCTGGTCCTGGGCCAGGCGCAGCGCGAGGGAGAAGACCAGCTTGGCATAGCGATCATATAAGGCCGCCAGCGCCTCCTTGTCGCCCCCGGCCACCTGCCTGATGAGGGCCTCGTCCGTCGGCTGGCCACCCTTCATGGGTGCTGCACCTCAGCCGCAGACCCCGGCGCTATATAGCAATACGAAACGGGCGTCGCTGCGGATTGCCCCACCGCTGTCTCCTCTGGGGGGATGCGACATGCTACCATAGGGGCGCTGGGCCAGCAATGACCGCGACAGCAGGGGCCAGGGACTCCAGGCGCCTTCGAGGACGGGGGCGCTGTCCTATGCTATACTTATAGCATTCGCCGATAGCGCCGATAGAGACGGTTGATACCTCTCAAGGGCCGGGCAGGCAGAGGAAACGGTGGCGGTAGAGCGCAGGCTGCCGGAGTGGTTCAAGGTACGCTTCCCGGGCGGAGAGGGCTACAACCGCCTGCGGGGACTGATGCGCCAGCATGGCCTCCATAGCATATGTGAGGAGGCCCACTGCCCCAACATGGGCGAGTGCTGGGACGCTGGCACCGCCACCTTTCTCATCCTGGGGGACATCTGCACCCGCCACTGCGCCTACTGCGCCGTGAAGAGCGGCCGTCCCCAGGGCGTTGACCCGCTGGAGCCGCGGCGCCTGGCTCTCACGGTAAAGCTGCTGGGGCTGAAGTACGCCGTCATTACCTCCGTGGACCGGGACGACCTGCCCGATGGGGGCGCCGCTGTCTTCGCCGAGTGCATCCGCCGGGTGCGGGCCGAGGTGCCAGACTGCCGCGTGGAGGTGCTGACGCCCGACTTCCAGGGCGACCGCGCCGCCATTGCCGCCGTCGTCGCCGCTCACCCCGATGTCTTCAATCACAACATCGAGACGGTGCCCAGGCTCTATCCCCGAGTGCGCTTCAAGGCCAAGTACCAGCAGTCCCTCGACCTCATCCGCCAGGTGAGGGAGAGCGACCCTACCGTTGTCACCAAGTCCGGCCTAATAGTGGGCATGGGCGAGACCAGGGAGGAGCTCCACTCCACCATGGAGGACCTGGTGCGCCACGGCTGCGATATCCTGACCATTGGCCAGTACCTGCGGCCCTCCCCCCGCCACATCGCCATTGACCGCTTCTACCACCCCGACGAGTTCCGGGAGCTGAAGGCCCTGGGCGCGGAGCTGGGCTTCCGGCACGTGGAGGCGGGACCCCTGGTGCGGAGTTCCTATCATGCCCACGAGCAGTTGCCCCTGAGCGGGCTGAAGGTAGCGGCGATCTAGCGGATCGTTCCTGAATCCTCTGGGATGGGTGTCCGCGGGCCGGCGGAGGGTAGTGTTGCCGGGCAGGATGGAGTAGGGAGGGCGTTTTGGCCGACTACGATGTCGTGGTCATCGGCGGCGGGCCCGGCGGCTACGTGGCCGGAATCCGGGCGGCCCAGCTTGGCCTGCGCACCGCGGTGGTGGAGCGGGACAAGGTGGGCGGCATCTGCTCCAACTGGGGCTGCATCCCCAGCAAGGCCCTCATCCGCAACGCCGAGGTGCTGAGCCTCTTCCGCCGCGCCGAGGAGTTCGGCATCGCCTGCGACAACCTCCGCTTCGACTACGGGGCCGCGGTCAAACGCAGCCGCCAGGTGGTGGAGCGCCTGGTGAAGGGCGTCGAGTTCCTCCTGAGGAAGAACAAGGTGGACCTCATCCCGGGAGAGGGGCGCCTCCTGGCGGCCAACAAGGTCGAGCTGAAGGGGCAGGGCCGCGCCCTGGAGGCCAGGAGCATCATCGTCGCCACCGGCGCCCACCCGCTGGCCCTCCCCAACGTCCAGCCCGATGGCGAGCGGGTCATCACCCATCATGAGGCGTTAGAGAGCAGCGAGCTGCCGCGCTCCGTGGCCATCGTCGGTGGCGGGCCCGTGGGGGTGGAGTTCGCCTATGTCTGGCGTGCCTATGGGGCCGATGTCACCGTGATCGAGATGCTGCCGCACCTGCTCCCCAAGGAGGACGAGGAGATCGGCGGGCTCCTGGGCAAGGCCTTTGAGAAGCAAGGGATCAAGGTCTTGGTCGGCACCAAGGTGGAGGAGGTGAAGGCGCCCAAGGGCAAAGGGGCGGCCCGCGTGCGGGTGAGCGCCGACGGCAAGGCCCAGGAGCTGGAGGCCGACAAGGTCCTGCTGGGCGTCGGCTTCCAGGCCAACACTGGTGGCCTGGGCCTGTCCGAGCTGGGGGTCCGCCTGGAGCGGGGTTTCGTCAAAGTGGACGGCCAGATGCGGACGAACGTCGCGGGGGTCTACGCCGTGGGCGATGTGACGGGCGAGTCGCTCCTGGCCCATGTGGGCTTCGCCCAGGGGGCCATCGCGGCGGAGACCATCGCGGGGCGGGAGACGTTCCCGCTGCGCTATCAGGACATGCCCCGCTGCACCTACTGTCAGCCCCAGGTGGCCAGCCTGGGCCTGACGGAGCGGGAGGCCCAGTCCCAGGGCCTGGACGTGAAGGTGGCCAGGTTCCCCTTCCGCGCCAACGGCAAGGCCCTGACCCTGGGGCGGGAGGAGAGCGAAGGGCTCATCAAGCTGGTGGTGGACGCCAAGTACGGCTCCATCCTGGGCGCCCACATCATCGGCCACGAGGTCACGGAGGTCCTGGCCGAGCTCTCCCTGGCCCGGACCCTGGAGGCGACCACGGCGGAGCTGGCGCTCACCGTCCATGCCCACCCCACGCTCGCGGAGGTGGTCCGGGAGGTGGCCCTGGTCGCTGAGGGCCGGGGCCTGCATATCTGAGGTCGGCCTTATTTCGCGCGAGCTTCTAAGGTTAGAGACCAGCCCAACTGCAGATTAGGACACGGGAGGACGGTATGGCGACGGTGCGGGAGCGCGCGCAGACGCTGACGAAGAAGCAGCTCTTGGAGCTCTATCGCCAGATGGTGCTTATCCGCCGCTTCGAGGAGAAGTCGGCGGAGATGTACGGGCGCGCCAAGATCGGCGGCTTCCTGCACCTCTATATCGGGGAGGAGGCGGTGGCCGTGGGCGCCATCTCGGTGCTGGAGCCCCAGGACTGCATCGTCAGCCACTACCGGGAGCACGGCCACGCCCTGGCGCGGGGGATGCATCCCAACGTGGTGATGGCGGAGCTCTTCGGGAAGGTCACGGGCTGCAGCCGGGGCAAGGGCGGCTCCATGCACCTGTTCGACGCCTCCCTGGGCTTCTATGGAGGCACAGCCATCGTGGGTGGAGGCATGCCCATCTCGGTGGGGCTGGGGCTGGCCAGCAAGATGCGGGAGGGCAACCGGCGGGTGACTCTGAGCTTCTTCGGCGACGCCGCTGTGAACCAGGGCGAGTTCCACGAGTCCCTGAACCTGGCCACCCTGTGGAAGCTGCCGGTGGTCTTCGCCTGCGAGAACAACGGCTACGGCATGGGCACGGCCGTGGAGCGCACCTTCGCGGTCCAGGAGATATATCGCCTGGCGGAGCGCTACGGCATCCCCTCGGAGCAGGTGGACGGCATGGATGTGCTGGCGGTCCGCGACCGCGCCCAGGCAGCCGTGGCGCGGGCCCGCGCGGGTGAGGGGCCTTCTTTCCTGGAGATAATGACATATCGCTACATGGGCCACTCCATGGCCGACCCGGTCAGCTACCGCCACCGGTCGGAGGTAGAGGAGTGGCGGAAGCGCGACTGCATAGACGGCTTGAAGCGCAAGCTGCTGACGGAGGGCCTCGCCACCGAGGCCGACCTGGCGGCCCTGGACGCCGAGGTGGACCGGGCCGTGGAGGAGGCGGTGCGCTTCGCGGACGAGAGCCCGTTCCCGCCGCCGGAGGAGCTTTACGCCGATGTGTACAGCCCCCGGCGGGAGGACGCTCCGTCTGTCTGAGGGCCCAGGCGACCCAGAAGCCGTGGCGAGCTGGGGCGGGTGCCCAGCCGGCATACAGGTTTTGAAACAGCTTGTAGGTGTGCAGGACAATGGCTGAGATAACCTACCGCGAGGCGATAAGTGGAGTCCTGAGGGAGTACCTGGAGAAAGACGACCGGGTCTTCCTCATGGGTGAGGACATCGGGGCCTACGGTGGCTCCTATGCCGTCACCCGCGGCTTTCTGGAGCGCTACGGCGAAGAC
>JACQGV010000177.1 GCA_016199375.1 Chloroflexota bacterium
AGCGCCGCGGCCCTGGACCAGTTCGCCGCCGCCGCCCTCGACCAGTTCGCCGCCGCGGTGGCACGGCAGTTCACCGCCGCTGTTCTTGACCAGTTTGTGGCCGCGGCCCTGGACCAGTTCGCCGCCGCCGCCCTCGACCAGTTCAGCGCCGCCGCCCTGGATGGCCTGGTGAAGGCGTCCGTCAAGCAGTTCAGCGCGGCGGCCCTCGACCAATTCACGGCCGCAGTGGCCCGCCAGTTCAGCGCCGCGGCCCTCGACCAGTTCAGCGCCGCCGCCCTGGATCAGTTCAGGGCTGCAGTGGCCCGCCAGTTCGCCGCCGCCGCCCTCGACCAGCTCGCCAAGGCCACGCTCGACCAGTTCACGGCTGCTGCCCTGGACCAGCTCATGGCTGCCGCCCTTGATAGCTTTAGCAAGGCGGTCGGGGCCCAGTTCAGCGCGGCGGCCCTCGACCGGTTCAACTCCCAGGTGCGCCAGTGGCTGCGCGGGACCGGCGCCGCCCGCTTCCGGGCCATCGTGGCCCAGCAGGCCGCCGGTGGCGCCAAGGCGCGCGCGGCGGCGGAGGAGCTGGCGACCCGGACGCTCGCAGCGCTGTCGCCCCAGCTCCGCGCCAGCCTGAAGTCCGCCCTGCAGAAGCAGTCCCCCACGGCCCTGACGGCCGCGTTCAAGGCCACGGCCAGCGACAAGGCCTCCAGCCTGGCTGGGCCGCTGAAGCAGTACCTGCGGGGTCTCCACGCCGAGCTGCTCCGACTCTTCCGGGACACCGTCACCCGCACCTTCGGGCTCTGGCTCCTCTACTCCTTCTCCCAGGATGAGGTGAACCGGTTCCTTGACGCGGTGGCGAAGGCGGGGCTGGCGGCGCAGCGGGCCGACTTCAGCGCCACGGCTCGGACGGCCTTCCGCCAGGCCGTGCAGGGCGCCTTCAAGGCGCTCCTCGACGCCACCTTCGTTGCGGATATGGCCGGGCAGCCTGGCATGCAACTGATCCGGGCCGCCGCGGCGCAGCAGAAAGCCTCTGGCAAGGGCGTCACGGTGGCCGTGCTCGACACCGGCGTGGACCTGTCGCACCCGTACCTGGCGGGCTCGCTGGCGCGCCGAGGCGTTGACTACGTGGACGGCGACCGCGTCCCCGCCGAGGAGGGCAGCGGACCCTCCTTTGGCCACGGCACCCACGTGGCCGGGCTGGTGCATGCGGTGGCCCCCGAGGCCAGCCTTCTGCCCATCCGCGTGGCCGACAGCGAGGGCGGGGCCTGGAGCTTCATCCTGGCGGAGGGGATCTATTACGCCCTGGCGGAAGGCGCCCGGGTGATCAACCTGAGCCTCAGCTTCCCTTGCCCCAGCCAGTTGATAACTGACGCCGTGGAGGTGGCGGAGGCACAGGGGGCGCTGGTAGTGGCCTCGGTGGGCAACGGCGGCAGCCGCGCGCGCTCCTATCCCGCCCAGCTAGAGCAGGTCGTGGGCGTGGCTGCGGTGGACAACTCCGACCGCCGCGCCCAGTTCTCGGACTACGGCCCCTCGGTGACCCTTGCGGCGCCGGGAACCGCCGTGTACAGCGCCGCACCGGGCGGCACCTACGCCTGGCGGAGCGGCACCTCCTTCTCCACCCCCCTGACGGCCGGAGTGGCTGCTCTCATCTATTCGGCCCCAGGTGGGCCGCGCGACGCTGGCGGCGTCCGCGGGGCCCTAAAACGCTCAGCGGTAGACATCCAGGCCCTCAATCCCGGCCAGCCGCTGGGCCAAGGGCGGCTGGACGCGGCGGGCGCCGTGAGATGACGACGACTGAACAGAGGTAGCCTACCGGCCGCGGGTCTGCCGGGTGTGGGAGCGGCCCCGCTCGACGGTATATGCCGGCCGGGGTCGACCCTTGCGCTTCGGCAAGATGTATAGGTCTACTTCGGAGAGCGGCATTCAGCAGGCGGGCCGCTGTCTGGCTCCTGGGTGACGCACCACTTCCAGGCCCTGCTGCGGCTTGCTGGCCTCCCACCTATGCGATATCATGACCTGCGTCACGGGGCGGCTTCGGTCATGGCCGGCCTGGGAGTGCCGGGCAGAACCGCGCATGGAGATACTGGGACACGCGCAAGTCAGCACCACGATAAACGTGTATGCCCATGTGGTGCCGGAGATACAGCGGGACGCTATGGACCGCATCGGCGCGGCCCTGTTCGGGAACGCATGAGGCCAAGAACTGTCGTCAAAGGGCTAATTTACCAGCCCCCCAAAAGCGGCTCCAACAGATTCATGCCCCTGTAGCTCAGTAGGATAGAGCAGCGGTTTCCTAAACCGTTTGTCGGCGGTTCGATTCCGCCCAGGGGTACCACTGCACAACCTGCTGTCCCGTGCGCTGCAAGTCCTGACCGATCCCGGCGCGCGGTCCGGCGCCCGCCCGTAGCAGGGGGGGCAACGCTCGCCGGGTCAGGGCAGTGGCCCGGCCTCCGGGGCAGCCGGGCGGCGTGCCCTGGCGTGAAGGTCGGCTAGTAACTGAGGGGTAATCTGCGTGAGTCCTTGCTTTCTCGCGTATGCTTCGGCCGACTCTTTCACCCGCCCGCGGATGAAGAAGGGCACGTTGCTCATCCTTTCCAACGCTTCCTGAGTCCAAGCTATGTTCTCCGGGGGTGCAAATCCCCGGGGAGCCGCAGGAGGCTGAGCGGCTTCCCCAGCGCCCGGCTGCCCTCCCTGCTGCGGCTGGTAGAGACACCATGAATCTCCAGCCTGCAATTCTCCTGTCAGGGCGTAGGCGCGGGCCCGACATCCTATACAGACTGGGCTTTCGCCCTGGCTATAGCTGCATTCGCCACACTTGCCCAGCAGCTTCAAGCTCGGCCCCCGGAGGCCGGTCAGCGCGGTCGACGACTCCCATATTTGCTGGAAACTGGCCTCCCTTACGTTCCCGGCTCTGGTGGGCAGGTAAGGGCAGGGTGTTACATCGCCTGTGGGGGTGATGCGGCAGTAGCTGGTGCCGGCGAGACAGCCGGCGCTCCACGCGAGCGTGGCATCCCGTGCGTAAGCCAGCCTCCGAATATAGGGAGCGCAGCGAGCACGCACCATCATGCCGGGGTAGCGCTCCTGGGCGTCCAGGATATAGGACAGCAGGCTCTCGTACTCTTGCGGAGAGAGGTCGGTGAGGCGCTCACCGCGACCCGTGCACACCAGGAAAAACAGGTGGAAGGCGCGGGCCCCTTTTTCGTGGGCGAACTGGACCAGCCCTGGCACCTCGCGTTGATTCATCTTGAGGGCGGTGGTGTGGACCAGCACATCCAGGCCCTCCCCACGGCAGGCCTCCAGCCCCTGCACCGCGCGCTCCCACGCTCCCACCGCCCCCCTGAAGGCGTCATGCTTCGCCGCCTCCAGGGAGTCAATGCTGATCCCGGCGGCGATTACGCCGCTCTCCTTCAGCACCCTGGCCAGCGCGGGGGTTATCAGGGTGCCGGTGGTGCCCAACACCACTGAGATGCCCTTCGCTGTGGCGTGGGAGGCCAGCTGCGGGAGGTCTTTTCTCAAGAGAGGCTCCCCCCCGGTGAGAATGAGTAGCTCCGTGCCCGCCTCAGCCATCTGGGCGATGAGCCGGAGCCCTTCGTCCGTGGAGAGCTCGCCAGACCGGCGCCGCCCGGCATCAATGTAGCAGTGGGGGCAGCGCAGGGCGCACGCCCCCGTGATGTTCCAGGACACAAGGCGGGGGCGGTACTCCATGTCTCCCCCTACCTTCGAGCCCAGGGGCGCCACACGGCGTTGCGGCGGCTCCACAGGGAGGGGTAGAGGCTGCGCATGCCTGGCGTCTGGAGATACAGGATGATGGCGATGTCCAGCGTGATGGGCAGCCAGTGGGCGAGGCGAATCGAGCGTAGAACGTCGAAGGTGAGGAACACGTAGGCCGCCAGGCGGGCTCGTGGTTGTCTTGTCCACAGGAGATAAGCAGCCAGGGGGCCAGCTAAAACATAGGCGGGGAAGTTAGGCCAGATCGGGGGGCCATAGTTCATGAGAGGCAGCGGCGCTGAAAGGTAGCTCCACCACTGGAGTGGAAGCCCGGCCAAGAGGTAGAACGCCACCAGCGCAACGTCCCACCGCCGCGGCCGGCCCGCTGCCGGCGCAGCGCCCCTCACTGCCGGGCCTCGGGCAAGTGAATCTGAGCAAACTCCAGGGTGATGACTGGCATTTTAGCCAGGCGCGCCGCCTTCTCGATGCGCAGACGGGCGCTACGGCGTGCGTCGGAATCCGCGACGCGCACCAGGCCGTCGAGGGCAGCCTGGGACCAGCGGAGGGAGGCCCCGTCGAAAGCCCGCGCCTCCCCGGCGCCACCCTGGGCCGCGGCGGCGGCCTCCAGGGCATCCACCTCAACTGTCAGGAACGAACGCCCATCTTGCCCGCATGCAGGGCAGGCAGCCGGCCTTTGCTTCCGGGCAGCCTGGCGGCACCGTGGGCACAGATAGACGCGGCCAGGCTCCTTGCGGAGCGCCTCCACCGCCACCGAGAGGGCAGCCTCCTGCATCTGTTTGGTCTGCTCAGGGCGGGGTTGCAGGGACGCCATCGCTTCTCGGGCCAGAGACGCGGTGACGACCGTGTGCCCCTGCTCCAACGCCAGGCGTTGCACCAGCAGACGCAGAGCGCCCCGGTGTTGTTCCGGCACCCCCCTCAGCAGCGTCTCGGCCTCCTCGGTCCAGCGCAGCGCCGACCGCCCCCACAGCTCCAGAGGAGGGCTGAAGCGCCGGCTGGCGACGAGCAGGTTGCAGGAGGCGAGGCGAAGCAGGTGCTCGGTGACGCTGCCGATGTCCATCTCCTCGCGGCTGTGAGCACCGATGCGTCCCAGCAGCAGCAGCCAGGGGCGAGCCTGCTCCGCGTAGGCCAGCACCTCGTCGGCGGCGCGGCCCGCCAGCAGCGTTGTGCTCAGGCTGACGCCATCCGCAGCGGCGATGCCCCTGGCCACCTCGAGCTGAGTTTGGTACAGGCGGGCCAGCCCGGAGTCAATGATCTCTTCGTGGAGCCGTTCCTGCTCTTTCAACCTGAACAGCCGGGCCGCTTTGGGCGAGAGCACCTCCACCATGCTGTGAAACACCGCGTAATGGAAGTAGGGGTCATAGGCCGCCACGGCTTCCACAGGCCGGTCGAAGGCCCTTCCCAGGGCCAGCGCCACCGTGAGGGCACCAAAGGCCTCGAGGCTCCCGTCCAGGGCCACAAGGATGCCCCGCCCGGCACCGTCCTTGAAGACCTCTGGCTCCTTGAGGACAAGGGTGTCAACGCGGGTGCGGCGGAGCACCCGCAGGCAAACGCTGCCCACGGCGTCGCGGCGGGTTACACCGTGGCCACGGGCCCCCAGGACCGCGAGGTCGTAGCCCGAACCGTTGATGTCCTGGGCCAGCATCTCCCAGTTCTTGCCGTCGAAGGTCTTGCGGACGAAGGGCACCTCTGACTCCTGGCAGCGCCGCTCCAGGGCATCCAGGTAGCATTCGGATATGAGCTGCAGCCCCAGAGTAATGAGGGAATCGTGAATGGCCCGCTGGCGCTCCAGCTCCCTGTCGGCCAGGTATTGGTCGGGAAGGGTGGCCTCCATCTGGTGGAAGCGTCGCTCGTGCATGCGGGCGGCATAGACGTGGGTCCCGGTGATCTCCGCGCCAAAGGCGCGGGCCAGCGACACGGCCGCCGTGCAGCAGGCATCGCTGACGGGCGAGTTGTCCACGGCTACAAGAATCTTCTTGTACACCCGGCTCTCCCTACGCTCTCTCCACTCTCCGGGGCTTCACGGTAATACCGCGTGCAGCACCGTGGGGAGCGCTGCCCAGAGGTCTGTCTTGTCCAGCACCGCCCTGACTCCCACACCCAAGGCGTTCTCCTCCAGCTCCCGCTCAAAGGCCGCGGTCATGAGCACTACCGGAAGGCTGGGCTGCAACGCCTTCAGGCAGGCCGCCACCTTGAGGCCACTCATTCCCGGCATGTTGATGTCCATGACCACCACATCCGGCTTTAGGGCCCTCGCCGCGGCGAGGGCCGACGCGCCGTCAGGGGCCTCTATCACAGCACGGATGTCCAGTTCCTGACTGCGCTCGAGCAGCATGTTGCACACACTGCTCCGGAGCCGTTCGTTGTCGTCAACCACGAGCACCCGATACCTAGTGCCCTTCGCTTGTTGTGCTTTGCTCATGATCAAACTCTGACCTGTGCTTCGCCATGCGCCTGCTGGCTTGCTGGCCCCCTAACACACTCCCGGCCACCGCGGCGACCAGCATGAGCAGTGGCCAGACAAAGAAGAAGGTCGAATCGCCGATAGCCAGGCCAGGCAGGGGGTCTGGCAGGGCCGCGGCCAGCTCACCGCCAAAGAGGATGGCAACCACCAGCCCGAAATAGAGGACGGCCAGCAGGACACCGTAAAGGGGCTCCGGCTCCCGGCTCCGCCAACCCAGGTAGGCCCCGGCGCCGAAGAGCGAAAGCAGGCCGCCCAGGGCAACCCACCAGACATTCTGCTGGACGAGGAACAGGGCTCCGCCCAGGGCGGCAGTGCCAGCCAGGCCCAGGCCCAAAGAGAGAGCAAGCGCCCGCAGGTGGAGGTGATTGCGCCTACCAGCTTCCCCGCTGCCGTGGCGATAAACGCCCATTGTCACTCCTTATGCGGCGCCTCCGAGGGGGAACCCTCGGAGCCCGGCTTGGCGCCTTTGCTAGCGGGCCAGGCCACGGCCAGGGCTGCCAGCAGCAGGCCAGCAAAGAGGGCGCTGGCGCTGGCCGCCCGCAACGCCACGGCGAGCCCCCCGGCGTGATAGCCGCCCGTGGCGGCCAGCCAGACCCGTATCACCAC
>JACQGV010000017.1 GCA_016199375.1 Chloroflexota bacterium
CTGCCCTTGCCCTCCAGCCGGGCCAGCTGGCCTTGCAAGGTCCGGCGCAGGCGGAGCGGCTCGCGGGACAGCTCCCGGACGCCGGCGGGAGAGAGGGAGCCGGCGGCGGCGCGGTCCAGATAACGCTGGAGGCACTGGTCCAACCTCTGGACCTGCTCCCTTAGCGCCCGCTGCTGGGCGGCCCCCGCGGACGGCGCGAGGGGCGCCGCGGCCGGCTGATCCAGGGACGCGAGCCGGCCCAGCTCATCCCGCACGGCGGCCTCCAGCCCCTTCATTTCATAGCTGCTTTGCGGGCAGGGGAGGGCGCCGCGGCGCTGGCAGCGATAGTACCCTTCAGCGCCCGCGCCGGTCCGGCCCGCGCGCCGGCGCACCGCCGTAAGACGGCCCCGACACCCGCCGCAGTAGAGCAGCCCCGACAGCAGGTAGCGGCTGCCCGGTCCGTGGCGTCCCCGCTGTCCCTGGGCCCTGAGCCGCTCCTGGGTGGCCTGGAAAAGCTCCGGCTCCACCAGGCGCGGGAGGCTGCCCGGGATGCGGATGCCGAAGCGGCGGTAGGTGCCCAGGTAGGTCCGGTTCCGCAGCAGGTCGCGGACGGCGATGACGCTCCAGGCGCCCTTGCTCCTGGTGGGCACCCGGTCGGTATTGAGCTGGTTGACGATCCGCCGCAGCCCCAGCCCACGCTGCGCGTAGAGAGAGAAGATGCGTTTTACCGTCTCCGCCTCGTCAGGGACGGCCTGGAAGCGGCCGCCGGGGTCGAGCCGATAGCCGTAGGCCGGGCGCCCCAGGCCCAGGCCGCGCAGGGCGCGCCGCTCCATCCCCTCGCGGACCCGCCGGCGCCGGAGGGAGCGCTCCCGCTCCTTCGCCCAGCCCCTGAGCACCACGAGCAGAGGGTCACCGACAGTATGGGAGGCCACCAGCACCGCCGCCCCCCGGTGCTCCACCTCCAGCAGGCGACGAGCGATCTCCTTGGTGGTCGGCGCCAGCAGCGTGAGGTCGGCGACCACTACCTGGCCATACTCGCCGGGGCTGGCATCCAGCCGCTCCAGGAGCCTGAGGAAGGCGCGGCCCTCCTGGCCACCTCGCGGTCTCTCGACAAAGGAGGCGACAAGCTGGTGACCGTGCTGCCCGCAGAGGAGACGCAGGGCCTGTTCCTGCTCCTCCAGCGTCAACCCCGAGCGCCCGCCGGCATCGCCGGGGCCCGGGGTCATGCGGGCTGGCGGGGCGGTGGCCCGGGGCGCCCGCAGGTATCCCAACGCCTTCACATTCTATGCCACATGGAGGATGCGACCGCAACTGGAGCAAGTGACGGTCTCCGTGCCGCTGCGGGCCCGCTGGACTTCCGTCATCGAGAGGCTCACCCGGCAGACCTGACAGACGCCGCGGGCCACCATGGCGACCGCCCGCCCTTGTTTGACAGCCCGCAGGTCTTCGTAGAGTCTGAGGGAGCGCGGGTCCAGGGCGGCGGCCCGCTCCTGGCGCTGCGCCTGCAGGGCCTCCAGCTCCGCCCCGAGCGCCCGCTGCTGGCGCTGCAGCTCCGCCTGCTCCTGGCGCCAGGCGGCCTCCGCCTCCGCCAGGGCGGCCTCGGCCGCCTTCACCCGCTGGCGCGCCGCGTCGGCGGCCTCCATGGACTCCAGGAGCGTGTCCTCCCGCTGGCCGGTGAGCGACTTGAGATGGCTGACCTCGCTCTGGAGGTCCACCAGCTCTTTAGGTATGCGCACGGAGCCCCCATAGAGCTTTTTTTCCAGGGGCGCCAGGCGCGCGCTCATGTCCTCCAGCTCCATCTCCAGGTCGCGGCGGTGGCTCTCCGCCTCCTTCAGGACGCCCTGGGCTGCAGCCAGGGCCTCCCGGGCCTCGCGCAGGGCCGCGCTCTCGCCCAGTCGCCCCTCCACGTCCTGAAGAGTCTGGCTCTTGGCGGCGATTTCCAGGTCTAGAGCCTGGAGGTCATAAAGACGGGCGGTGCTGGCCACGGAACTCCTGAGGACGCCCCTTAGTTATGCGGGCCCCACTCCTGGGCGGGAGCGGAGGCCAGGCCCAGTATATCAGCGGGGTCAACGGGAGACCTAGCACCGCACCCCGCCGCCGGGCCGCCCGCCGACCTGTCCTGCCCCCACCCTTGCGCGACAACGTATGCTTAGGGGTGACGCCCCGGCGTCGAACGCATTCTCCGGAACCCAAGGGACGCCGCTGACGCTCAGCCCTGCGCACAGGAGGGACCATGCGCACCCCCCTTATCGCCGCCAACTGGAAGATGAACGGGACCCTGGACGAGACCGGCCAGCTCATCAGGGCCATGCGCCCAGGCCTGGACGCCATATCCGGGGTCGAGGTGCTGATCTGCCCTCCCTCCCTGGCCATCACCGTGGCCCGGGTGGCGGTGAAAGGCTCAGCCATCAAGCTGGGTGTCCAGAACATGTTCTACGAGGACAAGGGGGCCTACACCGGCGAGCTCTCGCCCCTCATGCTGAAGGGCGTATGCGACTACGTCATCGTCGGGCACTCCGAGCGCCGCCAGTACTTCCACGAGGACGATGCCATCGTCAACCGCAAGCTCCAGGCCGCCCGGCGCCACGGCCTGAGGCCGGTACTCTGCGTGGGCGAGGCGCTGGAGCAGCGCGAGAAGGGCCAGACTGACGAGTTCATAGTCGGCCAGCTCCGTCAGGACCTCGCGGGGGTGGAGGCGGCACCCGGCCTGGTTATCGCCTACGAGCCGGTCTGGGCCATCGGCACCGGCAGGCCCGCCACCGGCGCCGCCGCCGACGAGGTCTGCGGCCTCATCCGCCGCACCGTCGCCGACACCTGGGGAGCGGCCGCCGCCGAGGGGCTGCGGGTCTTGTACGGCGGCAGCGTCACCGGGGCCAACGCGGGCGAGTTCCTGGCGCAGCCGGAGATAGACGGCGCGTTGGTGGGCGGGGCCAGCCTCAAGCCGGCTGAGTTCGTGGCCATCGTCCAGGCGGCGGCCCGCGCCCGGCCTGCCTGACCGGCGTGGGCGCCACCGCGCGTCCCCTGGTCGCCATCGTCGGGCCCACGGCCGTGGGCAAGAGCGACCTGGCCCTGCGGCTGGCCCTGAAGTTTGGGGGTGAGATCGTCTCCGCCGACAGCCGCCAGGTCTATCGCGGGATGGACATCGGCACCGCCAAGCCGACCCCGGAGCAGCGGCGGCTCGTCCCCCATCACCTGGTGGATATCCTGGAGCCCGACCAGGAGTTCAGCCTGGCGACGTTCCTGCTCTTGGCCCGCCGGGCCATCCGCTCCATCCGTCGCCGCGGCGGCCTGCCGGTGGTGGCGGGCGGCAGCGGCCAGTACCTGTGGGCCCTGCTGGAGCGCTGGCGGCCGCCAGGCGCAGCGCCCGACCGCCCTCTACGCCGCGAGCTGGAACGCCGTCTGGCGGCGGCGGGCCTGGCGCCCCTGGTCGAGGAGCTGGCGCGCCTCGCCCCCGCGGTCGCTCGCCGCCTCGACCGCCGCAATCCGCGCCGGGTCCTGCGGGCCCTGGAGCTGGCCCTGGGCGGGGGGGCGCCACGGCCGCGGCGCCCTGAGCGGCCCCTGCCTGGGGGCACTTTCCTCATCGGCCTCACCCTGCCGCGCTCCGAGCTCTACCGCCGCATTGACGAGCGGGTAGACGGGATGGTGCGGTCGGGCCTGGTCGAGGAGGTGCGGCGCCTGCTGGAGCGCTGCGGGCCCACCACGCCGGTCCTGGGCAGCCTGGGCTACGGTCAGCTCGCCGCCTATCTCCAGGGACGCTTCACCCACGATGAGGCCCTGAGGCGCATCAAGAGCGCCACCCACCGCTTCGCCCGCCAGCAGCACAACTGGTTCCGCCTCAGCGACCCCCGTATCCGCTGGTATAATGCCGACGAGGGTGGCCTCAGGAGCGCCCTCAGCGATGTGGCAGCGTTCCTCGCTGAGACCGCCCGGGCGCGGCCGCTGCCGGCCACGTCATAGGCTCAGCCCTGGGCCGGCGAACAGGACTTAGACATGGAGCTCACTTTTACCAAGCTCCACGGCACCGGCAACGACTTCGTCCTGGTGGACGCCCGCCGCCGCCAGGCCGACTGGCCGCAGCTCGCGGCCCGGCTGTGCGACCGCCACCTGGGCATCGGCGCCGATGGCCTCATCCTGGTGCTGCCCTCCCGGCGGGCCGACTTCCGCATGCGTATCTTCAACCCCGATGGCTCCGAGGCCGAGATGTGCGGCAACGGCATCCGCTGCTTCGCCAAGTTCGTGGTGGAGGAGCTGCTCCAGGAGCGCGACCATCCGCAGCTCACGGTCGAGAGCATGGCCGGCGTCCATGAACTGCGCCTCACCGCCAGGAGCGGCCGCGTCGAACAGGTCCGGGTCTCCATGGGGGCCCCGGAGCTCCGGCCCGACCGCCTGCCCATGGCCCTGCCGCCGGGCCCGGCCCCGGTGGAAGGGCCGGTGATGGACTACCCCGTGAGCGTGGCCGGGCGGCCCCTGCGCCTCACCTGTCTCTCCATGGGCAACCCCCACGCCGTCCATTTCGAGGAGGCGTCCCTGGCTGGCTTCCCCCTGCGAGAGGTGGGCCCCCAGGTGGAGCACCTGGCCCTCTTCCCCAAGCGGGTCAACTTCGAGGTCGTCCGCGTCCGCGACCGCGCCCACCTGGAGGCCGCCGTCTGGGAGCGCGGCGCCGGCCCCACGCTGGCCTGCGGAACCGGCGCTTGCGCGGCCGTCGTCGCCGCCCGGCTCCACGGCTGGGTGGACGACGCTGTGGAGGTAATGCTGCCTGGCGGCGCCCTGAGCATCACCTGGCCAGGCCGCGGCGAGGTCATCCTGGAAGGGCCGGCCGTCAGGGTCTTCAGCGGCACCTGGAGCGGCTAGAGCCCTCTCTCCTTGTAGCGCCACCCACCGCTGCCTATAATCCCTTGTCAACGGCCCTATTCGGCCGGGCGAAACCGGCGCCGGAAAGTTTGAGCGTCTCTATTTGCTAACACGCTGGCGTCTCTGGCTGGGACTGGCGGTCACCGCCCTGTTTCTGGGGCTCTTCCTGTTCTTCATAGACCTGGCGGGGATGGCCCGGGCGCTGCGCCAGGCCAACTACTGGTACATGCTCCCCGCGGTGGCAGTGTACTTCGGAGGGGTGGCGGTCCGGGCCGTGCGTTGGGCCCTGGTGCTGGGGCCCGTGAAGCCGGTGAGCCCGGCCCGTTTGTTTCCGGTGGTGGTGATTGGCTTCACCGCCAACAACGTCCTGCCCGCCCGGCTGGGGGAGTTCGTTCGCGCCTATCTGCTCGGCCAGCGGGAGGGGATGAGCAAGACCGTGGCCCTGGGCACGGTGGCGGTGGACCGGCTCTTCGATGGGCTGGCGCTGTTGGCCTTCTTTTTCATCGCCGTGCTCCTCATCCCCGGCGTCCATTGGGCCCAGGACCCGGTCATTATCAATGTAGTGCGCATTACCGCCGGCATCTTCGGCGGCGTGGCGCTTTTCTTCCTGGCGCTGGTCATCTTCCCTCGCCATGCCCAGCGCTGGGGCGCCCGCGTCCTGCAAGTCATGACAAGGGCCATCCTGTGGCTTCCCCTGGGTCCGGGGCGGCGGCCCGTCCTGATGTTCGAGGGGCGGATCGAGGGCCTGGTGACCCTGTTCCTGCAGGGACTCGAGATGATGCGGAGCCCCTGGCGAGTGAGCCTGGCGCTGGCCCTCTCCCTCGCTATCTGGACTGCCGAAGCCGCAATGTTCCTTTTTATCGCCCTGGGCTTCGGCATCCACCTGCCGTTCACAGTCATGCTGCTGGCCACCGCCACCTCCAACCTCATTACCACAGTGCCCTCTTCCCAGGGCGGCGTCGGCCCCTTCGAGGGTGTCCTGGTGGGGACGCTGGCCCTCTTCGGGGTGGCGTCGGGCCTGGCCGGCGCCTTCGCAGTGGCCCTCCACGCCGCCCTCCTGGTGCCGGTGACTCTGCTGGGATTCGTCTTGCTCTGGGCCGAGCACATCAGGTGGCGTGATCTCTTCGCGCCCCTGGCGAAGCCCTCTGCTGGGAATAGAGTGGCCCCATCTAACCCCGGAGAAAGGCGGCCCGAGGGATGAGGTTCGGGGTCGTCGGGGGCGGCATCGCCGGATTGACCGCAGCCTACGAGCTGCTGAAGAAGGGTCACCAGGTCACCCTCTTCGAGCGCGGCGCCAACCTGGGAGGCCAGGTGGCGACCTTCCCCGTGGGCGGCAGCCGCCTGGAGTGCTTCTACCACCATCTGTTCACCAGCGACCGGGAGATCGTGGGGCTTATTGAGGAGCTCGGGCTGGGCGATAAGCTGCGCTGGCTCCCCTCCAAGGTCGGTCTCCTCTACGACGGTCGCATCTACGACTTCACCACCCCCCTCGACCTGCTGCGCTTCCAGCCCATAAGCCTGCTGGACCGCCTCCGGCTGGGGCTGGTGACCATGTACCTGCGCCGGTACAAGCAGTGGCCCAAGCTGGAGCCCTACACCGCCAAGGAATGGATCAGCAAGTACGTGGGGCGCCGGAACTACGAGGTAGTCTGGGGGCCGCTGCTGCGGGGCAAGTTCGGCGAGCACTACGACAAGGTCGGCATGGTCTGGTTCTGGGGCAAGATCTACCTGCGCTTCGCCTCCCGCAAGGGGAGCATCTTCTCCCGCGAGCTGCTGGGCTATCCCCTGGGGGGCTTCGGACAGGTCATCGAGCAGCTCACGGAGCGCATCGTGCAGCTTGGGGGCACGCTGCACCCGGGGACGCCCGTGGCGCGGATCGTGGTAGGGGAGGGAAGGGCGCAGGGGGTGGAGGTGGGCCCCGGGCCGGCGCCCGC
>JACQGV010000178.1 GCA_016199375.1 Chloroflexota bacterium
CCCTTCATCCAGAACGCCATGGCCACGTCCTGGGTCTCCAGGAAGAGCATCCCCCGGTCCCCAGGCAGGCCATCGCGTTCCCCCAGGCCCTTGTAGTAGCCAGGCTCGCCCGCGCGCACCACCTCGACCCGGTACACGACGCCCTTGATGGCGACGGCGACGGGAGCGCGCCCTTCAACAAGCCCAGGGCTAATGGAAACCGTGGAAGGAGGGCTGGGAATGGATGGGGCGGCGGGTGGGCCCGGGGTGGCGCCTCGGCACGCAGCGCCGACGACCAGGAGCACGGCTGCGACTGCACCCAGCGCCGAGGCCTTGCCTCTTGCCTTACGTAGATGCAGAACCATCTTGTCCGTGCCGTAGCCTGCGTCTGGACGCCTGAGCTACTGCTATGCTGGCCCCGCCAGCCCTGACTACCTCCGGCTCGCAGCCCACCGCCCGGATAGCAAAAAGGGCGCCTTCGAGCAGGCTCGTCCTGGCCTGGCAATGGAACAGATGGCCCCGGCACCGGCAGTCGCTGGCGCCGAACCCAGGCCACACCGAAAACTGACCGGCCAGGCAGGCCGCCAGGCGGCACTCCAGGTGCTCGTGGGTGCGGGCAGCGACGATGGATTCCAGCGTTGCGCGGGTGAGCAGGTAGTCGATATGCCAATGGAGCCGGCGGTGTGGTCGCAGGTGATGCCGAAGGCGTGCTGAGAGGCCCCCCAGGGCGGAGCCGACGTACGCGTACCAGCCTTCGGAATAAGTGACAACACCGAGGCGCCCGGTGGGAATAGGCGCCGCGTCCGCCAACCCTGCCAGAAGGACATAGATGCCTGGGGTTGGCGCCCCTTTGCCAGCCACGCGCCGCAGGCCGTCCCCCAGGTCGCCGGGCACCGCGAGGCGGGACCGCGCGGGCTCCACCTCAAGCCCGGGCGGGCTGCTTCTGGAGATGGAAGTTGTGCCCGTAGAGGTCGGCGACGCGGGCCAGCTCCTCGGCCGTCAGGTCGGGGCAGTCGGAGGCGCCCGCGAACTCGACAAGCTGCCCCTCGTCGTAGATGTTGGGCAGGGCGCAGGCGATGGCGGGCTCGGCGCAGAGCCAGCGCAGGGCCGCCTGGCCCAGGGTGCGGCCGCGCCCCTCCGTCAGGAAGCGCAGCCGCTCGATCTTCTGCAGGCCCTCGTCGAGCCACGCGCGGGTGCGGTGGCTGCGGTGATCGCCGGGCTCGAAGGTGGTGTCTTTCGTATAGCGGCCCTCCAGCATCCCGCTGGAGTGGGGCACCCGCACGATAACGCCCACGCCGCGCTGGCGGGCGGCGGCGATGAGGTCGCGGCCGGGGTCCTGCTCCAGCAGGTTGTGGATGATCTGGAGCATGGCGATAGGGCGCTCTCCCAGGGCGCGCAGACCCTCCTCGCGCCAGCCGATGGCGGGCCCCAGGGCGACGCCGTAGCAGCGGACCTTGCCCTCCGCCTTCAGCCGCTCCAGGGCCTCGAAGGCGGCATCGGCGGCGAGGGCGTCCAGCTTGGGGTTGTGCATCTGGTAGATGTCAATGTAGTCGGTGTCCAGCCGCTTCAGGCTCTCCTCGCAGGCGAAGCGGATGTGGCGCGGCGACCAGTCCTGGGGGATCTCCTGCTGGCCCCGGCGCTCGCCGGCGTAGCGGTACCAGTCGTAGCCGAACTTGGTGGCGATGACGACCTTGCCGCGCCTGCCCTTGAAGGCGGCGGCTAGCTGGCGCTCGGAGCGGCCGTTGCCGTAGCTGTCGGAGGAGTCGTAGAAGGTCACGCCCAGGTCGTGGGCGCGGCGCAGCAGCCGGACAGCCTCCGCGTCGGAGACCTTGCCCCACCAGCCGGTGCTGAGGGTCCAGCAGCCGAAGCCGACCTCCGAGAGCATGATGTCCGTGGAACCCAGCTGGCGGTAGCGCATAAGTCCCTCTAGCAGGTTCGCCCTTCGACAGGCTCAGGGCGAACGGATGAATTTGCCAGTCCTAGTGACCCCCTGCCGGTCGCGGTGAACTCCTTGCCGCTCGTGGTGAGCCTGTCGAACCATGAGCCCACGAACGTGCCAGTCCGCATATTGTAGCGGATGAGGCCCGGCCCGCCCCTCAGGGGATGAGCAGCAGCTTGCCGGTGGTCAGACGCCCCGCAAGCTGGCGGTGGGCCTCGGCGGCATCCTTGAGAGCGAAGGTCTTCTCGACCCTCAGCTTGAGCTGCCCGGAAGCGGCCCCGCCCAGCACATCGCCCGCGCGCTGGAGCAGCTCCTGGCGGGTGGCGGTGTAGTGGGCCAGGCTCGGGCGGGTGAGGAACAGGGAGCCTTTGGCGTTGAGCACCTGGGGATCAAAAGCGGGCACCGGGCCGCTGGACTGGCCGTAGAGCACCAGGTAGCCCCGCGGCAGCAGGCAGTTCAGGCTCTTGTCGAAAGTATCCTTGCCCACGGAGTCGTAGACCACCTGCACGCCCCGGCCCCCGGTGAGGCGCTTGACCTCGACCTCGAAGTCCTGCCGGGTATAGATGATGACCTCGTCGGCCCCCGCCGCCCGCGCGAGCTGCGCCTTCTGCTCCGTGGACGCCGTCCCGATGACCCGCGCCCCGGCGCGACTCGCCATCTGGCAGAGCAGGAGCCCCACGCCGCCGGCGGCCGCGTGGACGACGCAGGTGTCGCCCTGCTTGAGCGGGTAGGTGGTGTGGACCAGGTAGTGGGCCGTCATCCCCTGGAGCATCGCCGCCGCGCCGTCGTTGAAGGTCAACGGCGGCGGGAGCCTGACCAGCCGCGCCGCGGGGACAACGACGTGGGTGGCATACGAGCCCTGGATGCCCGTCCAGGCCACCCGGTCTCCGACACGGGCCTCCGCGACGCCGGGCCCGATGGCCTCGACCATCCCTGCCCCCTCCTGGCCCATGGAGAGGGGCAGGGGCACCTTGTAGAGCCCGCTGCGCTGGTAGATGTCAACGAAGTTGACGCCGCAGGCGGCCACCTTCACCAGGGCCTGCCCTGGCCCCGGCCTGGGGTCGGGCAGCTCCTCCAGCCGCATCGCCTCGGGCCCGCCGTGCTCATGTACCCGGATGGCCTTCATAGCACGCTCCCTCCTGACTCGGCGCAGCCGTCCGCCCGCCGCGCCCGTACACCCCAGACCAGGCCCCGTCGCAATCAGGGCCCGGAGCGGTCGCGCCCCCGCCCCAGCAGCCGGTCCAGCTTGCCCTGGATGCGGCGGCGGCGGCGGGCGGTCTCCTGTTTGTCCAGGGTGGCCTGCACCAGCCGCCCGCCCTCCAGCTCCACCTGGAGCCAGTCCCCCGCCTGAGCGCCCGGCGGCAGCGCGGACAGCGGCACCACCAGCTCCCGCTCGTCGTCGCCCACCAGGAGCACGGCCAGCCCCTCGTCTATGCGGTCAATGCAGGCGCGCTCCAATGTCGCTCCTCGCTCCTAGCGGACTTTGATGGCGCTCCCGTCGCTGGTCATCACGATGGTCCCCTTCACATTGGTGCCCAGGACCGTCGCGCCCGCGGCCTTCACTGCGGCGATGGCCTCGGGATGGGGATGCCCGAACTGGTTGTTGCGGCCCGCCTGATAGACGGCGTGCTGAGGAGCGACGGCCGCCACGAAGGCAGGCGATGACGAGGTGCGGGAGCCGTGGTGCCCCATCTTCAGCACCGTGGCCTTTAGCTCCAGCCCCGCCTTCAGCATGCTGTCCTCCGCCTGGCGCTCGGCGTCGCCCGCGAAGAGGAAGCTGACCTCCCGGTAGTCCAGCCGCAGCACGACCGAGTTGTTGTTGCGGCCCGAAAAGAAGGGCTCGATGGGGTGCAGCACCGTGATGCTGGCATCGCCCAGCGCCCGCTGCTGCCCCCGGCGGACTTCTGTGGTCTTGGCCTTGGCCACTGCGATGGCGTCCACGAAGTCCTCGAAGGTCTGGGTATTATTGGGCTGGCCGCTCAGCCAGACCTCCTCGACGCGCAGCTCCTTCAGGACTGCGATGAGCCCGCCGATGTGGTCGGCGTCGGGGTTGGTGGCGACCACGATGGCCAGGGAGCTCACCCCCTGCCGCTTGACGTAGTCCGCGAAGCCGGAGCTACGCCGTCCGCCGTCTATGACCAGGTCTCCGCCGCCCGGCACCCGCACCAGGATGCCGTCGCCCTGGCCCACGTCCACGAAGTGGACCTCCAGCTCGGGAGGCGGAGCCTGAGGCTGGCAGGCCGCGGCGACGACCGCCAGGGCCAGCAGACAGGAAAGCAGAACGAGCGGGCGCCGCATCTGCTAGCGTCGCCCCGCCGCGCGGGACTGGACGAAGCGCACCACCTGGCGGCCCAGCATCCGCAGCCGCTCCGCGGTGGGCTCGTCGCGCAGCTCGCCGTCCCGGAACAGGTCGCGGGTCGGGCCGATGGGCACCTGGATGGTGGCGGTCCAGGCGCGCAGCGTCTGGGCCACATGGGTCATGGCGTTGATGGTGTTGACGCTAGCCGGGACGCCACCGGAGGTGGCGATCATCCCCACGACCTTGTCCGTCAGGTAGAGGGGCCGCTCGGTGTCCAGAAACTCCAGGAAGTCCAGGGCGTTCTTGAAGGCGCCGCTGATGGTGCCGTGATAGGCGGGACCCGCCCAGATCATGGCGTCGGCCTCGCGCACCTTGCGCAGCAGCAGCCGCACGCTATCAGGATAGCCCTCCAGGGGCTTGCCGGGCACGTACATGGGGAGGTCGAGGTGCTGCAGCTCCAGTACCTCCGTCCGGGCGCCCAGGGCGCCGGCGGCCTCCAGGGCGACCTTCAGCGCCGCCAGGCTGGTGGAGCCGGCCCTCAGGCTGCCGCTGATGCCCAGGACCTTGATGGGGCGCTGCTGCGTGGTCATGTTGGCAACTTCCAACGGTGATCGGCAGCAATGGCGTCACCGTTGCTCTTTAGCGTATTCAACCGAACCCTGTCAATCCTGCCAGGGAAGGCGCGGGCGGCGATTTCAGCTATGCGGAGGTGGCTGATACATGCTGTAAGGAGGACCGCCGCCTTTTCGTCAGGAATAGGAGAAGGCACTAGCAGGCTGCTGAAGAATGGATTTGCTGCTCCCGTTGGACGCGAAAATGGTGGCCGTTAGCCGACAATCGGTGGTTTTGAGTCTATCCGCCGGTCACTGCCGAGCGCCCGCTGGCCCTGGGACTCTCCCGTGAAGGGCGCCTGCTGTGGTCCGGTGGCCCTCATGCGGCCCCCAGCGCCGTTGGCTGCAGCAGCAACCGACTCAGGCGCACCAGGTTGTAGGCGGTGGCCACCAGATACCCCGCCAGGCCCGTCCGATCCAGGCCCCGATACCGCGTCCGCCGGAAACCACCCACGGTTTTCATCCACCCAAAGACCTCTTCCACTCGCTTGCGCACCCGCTGGCTAAGGGCGTATCCCCCGTGCCTGCTGGTCCGACTATCGATGGCACTGGACCGTCCGCTCCTGTTCTGCGCGACATGTGGTGTTACCCCAAGCTCCCGCAGCGCCGCCACGCACTCCCGCGTGTCGTAGTTCTTGTCAGCACCCAGGGTTCGGGGGTGAAACCACCGTTCCCGGGCCTGTTCCAGCAGCGCCGGCACGGCGTCTCGCTCCGCCGTGCCGGTAGCGGGGGTCACCTGGAAATCCGTCAGCATCCCGTTCCGGTTTTCCATCAGAGCGTGGGCCATGAACACCAGCTTGGCCTCTTTCCCTGGGCCCTTCCGCAACAGCCGGGCCTCCGGGTCCGTGGTGCTCTGGTGGGTGGCATTGCTCCGGCGCTCCCCCTGGAAGTCCACCGAGGGGTTGCCGGGATCCTGGTCGGTGGTGTTAGCCGGCTCGCCATCCCGCCGCCGGAAGCTCTTCAGGCTGGCGGCGGCCTCAATCAGCGTGCCGTCCACCGTGAAGTGCTCGTCGGACAGCAGGCCGCGGCCGTGGGCCTCGGCTACCACCTCGTCGAACAACTGCTGCCCTATCCGATGCTTTAGCAGCCGCTCCCGGTTTTTGGTGAAGGTGGTCGCGTCGAAGCTGGGCTCGATCAGGTTCATGCCCAGGAACCAGCGGAACAGGAGATTGTAGTCCATCTCCTCACAGAAGGCTCGTTCACTGCGGACGGTGTAGAGCGCGATCAGCAACGAGGCCTTCAGCAACCGCTCCGGAGGGATGGAGGGTCGCCCCACGTCGGCGTACATGCCATCAAAGTCGCGGGACAGCTCCGCCAGGGCCCGGTCGGCCAGCGCCTTGATGGTGCGCAGCGGATGGTCCAGCGGCACCCGCCCCTCCAGGTCGACAAAGGCCAGCATCGTTACCTGAGCGTCCTGCCGTCCGCGCACCAGCCCACCTCCCCTTTACTTTGCTCTAGTCTATCCCGGGCCCCCTCCTTTTTCACAGATTTCTCAAGGAGTTTTTCAGCAGCCTGCTAGGCGCACAAACTGGTTGCCCAGAAGGAAAGCTCCAGCGTGAGTGGGTACTGAAGCATAGCGATAAAATGTCTCATATTCTGGCGTCCGATTAAGGACGTCGCACATTTCCTTCATTGGGCGCCAAGCCTGTTTCGGAATGAGCGAGGACGTGACAAAGGATGGGTTCAGATCGAGGTCTGCCGCTGCCCGCTTTGCCTCCTTTTTGGTTAAGGGAATCCGTCCACGGCTAAGGTACTCCGGCAGCCTGTTCGCGACGTCCCTAGCCATATATGACAGGTTGACTTCCAGCTCGAACAGAGAGCGAGCAAGAATCACGGCACTGTCAATGTCGCCTTTCTCCAGGCGCCGTGAAATGGACTCCAGGCGCATATTCGCTAGCCGGAGAGCGATGCCGACCAACGTTTTCCACTGATTGCCGCGGCTCAGGGGAGCCCTCACGGAGCAGAAAGAGCGGAGGTCATCCTTCAGCCGCGTGGACTTCGCCCAGAGGTCTTCGGTTTCGAGCACCGTCACCGCTTCTTCCGTCTTCCGCCCCCCAGCTTGCGCGCCGCCTTGTACAGCGAGTGCTGGATCTCGTGCTCCAGCAGCTTATCGGTGGGCGACATGCTATCGGGGGTTCGTGGTTCGACGGGTTCACCACGAACGGTCGTATCCCCCGTTCG
>JACQGV010000179.1 GCA_016199375.1 Chloroflexota bacterium
AGCTCGCCCAGGACATATTCGTTGTGCTCGCCAAGACGTGGCGCGGGGCGCTGGATGCCCCGCGGCCCATCCGAAAGTCGCCAGGCGGGACCGAAGGGACGGATGCGGCCGAAGGCAGGGTCGTCCACGGGCTGGAAGAAGTCCCGCGCCGCCAGATGCGGGTCGTCCATTAGGTCGGCGCTGGTCAGGGAAGCGCTGGCCGTCACCCCGGCCGCCCGCAACAGCCGGGCGGCCTCTAGGTGGGTGTGCTGACGGGTCCACACCGAGATCGCGGCGTCGAGCTCGTCGTGGGCGGCTTGCCGGGCCTGGGGAGTCGCCCAGGACGGTGCGTCTGCCCACTCGGGGCGGCCGATGATCCCTGCCAACGCCGCCCACTGGGCGCCGTCGGTGACGGTGAGCGCCACCCAGTTGTCATCGCGGCAGGGGTACACCCCTTGGGGCGCCTGACGAGGATCGCGGTTGCCACGCCGCCCTACTGGAGCCCCGGTCAGGGCCGCCGCTAGCAGCGGCTCCGCCACCGAGCCCACCATGGTCTCGTGCTGAGAGACATCAATGAACTGGCCCCGGCCGGTGCGCTCGCGGTGGTGCAGGGCGGCCAGAGCGGCGAGGGCGGCGCTGGCGCCGGCGGCCACGTCGGCGGTAGCAGAGAGGTCAATGACCGTCTGCCCGCCTTCCCGGCCGGTGACGGCGGTGACCCCCGCGAAGGCACAGGAGTGCTCGGCAAAGGACGGATAGTCGCGGTAGGGCCCACTCGCGCCGAAGCCGGACTGAGCGACGACGATGATGTCCGGCCGCGCCCGGCGCAACGACTCGTAGGCCAGCCCCAGGCTCGGCATCACGTGAGGGGTGAAGTTGTCCCAGACGATGTCGCAGAGACTGATGACCCGCCGCGCCAGAGCCACACCCTGCTGCGTCTTGAGATTGATGGTGCAGGAGAGCTTGTTGCGGTTATACCAGGCGAACCAGGAGCAGGCGTTGGGGTCTTGGACACCGTCCCGGAAGGGCGGGATATTGCGCAGGGTGTCCAGCTTGGCGGCGCTCTCGAGCTTTATCACCTCGGCGCCCATGTCGGCCAGCAGCTTGGTGCCGTAGGGCCCCGCCCAGGCCCAGGTGAAGTCGGCCACCCGCACGCCCTCCAGGGGCAGCGCCGGCGTCACTTGACAACTCCAGCCCGCAGGAGCGCTTCCACGCGCGCTGCGTCGTAGCCGCCGATGTCCCTCAGCACCTCCTCGGAGTGCTGGCCCAGACGCGGCGCGGGCGCCCGTATGGTCGCGGGCGTCTCGCTCAGGCGGTAGGCGGCACCGATGTACGGGAGCGGGCCAGCCGCGCCGCTGTCCCGGATGGTGAAGAAGCCCCGCTCGGCGAGGTGAGGGTCCGCCAGCACCTCCTCCGGGGTGCAGACCTTGGAAGAAGGCACGCGGTGGGCCTGGGCTATCCGCACGATCTCGTCCTTGGTGTGGCCCAGCCGCCACTCCTCCATCAGGGCGTCAACCAGGTCGGCGTTCTGGCTGCGCTGCACGGGGTCCTTGCACCATGCTTCGGAGGCCCAGGCCGGACTGCCCATGGCCTGTACCAGGCGTTGCCAGTGCTCATCCTCGCGGCCGCTCAGGAGCACCTCGCCGTCCCGGCACGGCTTGGCCCCGTAGGGAACGATCCAGGACGCCTGGGAGACCCGCCCGACGATCCGCTTCTCCACCGCTAGGATGGGGAAGGCGCCGGCCAGGATGGAGGCCAGCACCTCCTGGACGGAGATGTCCACATGCTGGCCGCGCCCGCGGCGCCCGCCCGCGAACAGGGCGGTCACGGTCGCAGCCGCGGCATTGATGGCAGCCTGAAAGGAAGCCGGATGACCAGCGGCGATGACTGGCAGGCCCGGGTTGCCCTCGGCGTCCCTCTCCCGCCAGATGAAACCCAGGCCGCCCGCATGCCAGACGGTCAGCTCGCTGGCAGGCTGGGTAGAGTCCGGCCCGTCCTGGCCGAAGGGCGTGATGGAGGTCATCACCAGCCGTGGATTCAGCCGCGCAACGCTCTCCCAGCCCAGGCCCAGGGTTTCGACGTGGCCGGGCGCCCAGCCTTCCAGGAAGACATCCGCCTGCGCAACCATGTCGCGCAGCACCGAGCGCCCTTCGGGCCGCGCGAGGTCGAGGGCGAGGCCGCGCTTGTTGGTGTTCAGGTGGAGGAAAAGGGCGGAGGCCTCGGGGTTGACGCGGCCCTGAGGAAATGGGCCCTGGAAGCGCGTTATGTCGGGATGGGCGGGGTCCTCGACCTTCACCAGGCACGCGCCCAGGTCGGCCAGCAGCTTGCCGCAAAGGGGCGCGGCAAAGCCCTCCGCGTACTCGACCACAGTCAGGTCGGAAAGGGCGCCGGGGGTTTCCACGCGACTCTCCTCCACTGTTCCCTGAGCCACTCTAGGGCTGTGCGGGATAGCGGGATTTTAGCACAGGGGCCCCGCCGCCGTTCACTTGCCACGCCATTAAGGGAGAGGGCCAGGCGGAAGGGGGGTACAATGCTGGCAGGAGCCACTTCTGCCCGGAGGGCTGCCATGGCCGAGGACATCCGCCAGCTCAGCGAGCGCATCCGCAGGGGCGGGCCGCCGCGCTACCACGAGAGCGCCCGCCGCCAGGGCAAGCTCTTCGCCCGCGAGCGCCTGGCGCGCCTCCTGGACCCCGGCTACCAGGTCGAGGACGGCCTGCTGGCCAACAACCGCGACCCCGAGCTGCCCGCCGACGGCGTCGTCACCGTCACCGGCCAGATTGAGGGCCGCACCGTCTGCGTCCTGGCCAACGACTCCACCGTCAAGGCCGGCTCCTGGGGCTGGCGCACCGTCGAGAAGATCCTGCGCCTCCAGGAGACGGCGCTGCGGATGCGCGCCCCCATCATCTACCTGGTGGACTCGGCGGGCGCCCGCATCACCGACCAAATCCAGATGTTCCCCGGACGCCGCGGCGCCGGGCGCATCTTCTTCAATCAGGCCCGGCTGTCGGGCTACGTGCCGCAGGTCTGCCTGCTGCTGGGCCCCAGCGCAGCAGGCGGCGCCTACATCCCCTCCTTCTGCGACTTCGTCGGCATGGTCGAAGGCAACGCCAGCATGTACCTGGGCTCCCCCCGCATGGCCGAGATGGTCATCGGCGAGAAGGTCACCCTGGAGGAGATGGGCGGCGCCCGCATGCACTGCGCCGTTAGCGGCTCCGGCGACCTGCTGGCCGCCTCCGAGGAGGAGGGGCTGGACGCGGTCAAGCGCTACCTGGGCTACTTCCCGCAGAGCTACGCCGAGCAGCCGCCCGCCGCGCCACCGCGCGAGCCGCTGCCAGGGCCTGCTCTGGCCGGCCTCATACCGGAGAACCAGAACCAGCCCTTCGACATGTATAAGCTCGTCGAGCGGCTGGTGGACCAGGACAGCCTGTTCGAGCTCAAGCGGCTCTACGCCCCCGAGGTCATCACCGCCCTGGCCCGCCTTGAGGGCAGGCCGGTTGGCATCATCGCCAACCAGCCTAAGGTCAAGGGCGGCGTCCTCTTCGTGGAGTCAGCCGCCAAGGCCACCCGCTTCATCTGGCTCTGCGACGCCTTCAATATCCCCCTGCTCTTCCTGGCCGACGTGCCCGGCTTCATGATCGGCGCCAAGGTGGAGCGCGAGGGCATTATCCGCGCCGGGGCCAAGATGATCGCCGCCGTGAGCGAGGCCACCGTGCCCAAGCTCAGCGTCGTCGTCCGCAAGTGCTACGGCGCCGGCCTCTACGCCATGTGCGGCCCCGCCTTCGAGCCCGAGGCGTGCCTGGCGCTGCCCACGGCCAAGATCGCCGTCATGGGGCCCGAGGCCGCCATCAACGCCGTCTACTACAACCGCATCCAGGAGATGGCGGAGCCGGAGCGCTCCCGCTGGGTGGCCGAGCAGCGCGCCCTCTACGAGAAGGATATAGACATCTACAACCTGGCGGGCGAGCTGGTGGTGGACGCCGTCGTCCACCCCGACGACCTGCGCGCCGAGCTGGTCGCGCGGCTTCAGGTCGCCGGGGCCAAGCGCGCCGCCCCCTTCGAGAAGAAGCGCCCTGTCAACCCCATGTAGGGCCACAGGGCGGGTCAGGCGCTGTCTCAGAAGAGGCCTACCTGAAGCCGATGGCAACGCGGATATTGGCCTCCACCGTTCGGAGGTCGCGCGCCGAAAGGCTCCCCAGGCTGCGGGACAAAGTAGACTGCTTCACGGTCTGGAGGATACCGGTGACCACCGAAGGTGCTAGTAGCCCCGCCGCCTGCCAGTCCTGCACGACTGTGTCCCCAACCAGCATTCGGTGTATGTTGCTGGTGATGCCAGCCAGGATCACCTCCTGGCGGCCCCTGTGATACGTGTCGGTGCTCAGCACCAGTGCCGGACGCAGTTTCACGCCGGTTTGGTCAGGGTACACGAACTGCACCAGGACTACAGCACCCTGGCTAAAGCTTGTCATAGGCTGCGTCCGCCGGGTTGTTCCAGAGCACGGCCAACACCGGGGCCTCCAACGCCGATAATGCCGTCGCTCGCCTTTCCTTCAGTATCTCTTCTGCGACAGCATCCTGCTCTTCCGAGCGTAGCGTCGAAAATGCCCGGCGGAATATCTCTGCGATTCCTGGCCTCCTCTCCTCCTCACTCGTAGCAGACGCCTCGTATGCGGTGGGCGCTTCGGCTACCCTGCCGGCAGGACGACTCCAGCCTTTGGGTGCGTTGTAGCGTGCTGCCCTACTTGGCCACCTCCCGAACTTGCCAAGGAGCGTCCGGACCTTTCTCTCCACGTACTCAAACTCCGGGGAACCTCGCTGCAGTTCGACAAACCATCTTCTGAGCCGGACTTCCGTCGGCCCGCCCCAAAGGTCTCTGTTGTACTGCGAGTCGTACCTCTCAACGGTCATGTCGGCGTATCCAATGAACTTGCTAAACCCAACCGCGTCCAGTTCTGGCAAGTAGTACCAGCCTCTAGCGTAGGCCAGGCGGCGTTGCAAATCTGGACTGTTGCCGAGTTCGTGGTTGAGCTTTTGCGTCGTACCCTCCACATCCTTACGCGACTCCACTAGCCGTGCCATGCTTGTCTCCCATCTATGTGATACCTAAATGCGATTCGCCCTGTATCTAAACTAACAACACACTAACTGTGTGTCAAGCATCCAGCTAGCTTCGGTAGACGGTTGAGGACGTACAAGCGGGCGTCGCTGATGTAAAATGG
>JACQGV010000184.1 GCA_016199375.1 Chloroflexota bacterium
GAGAACCCCGCGGTGGCCAAGGAGATCGAGGCCAAGATCCGGGCTGCCGCCGCTACCGTCTCTGCCGGCCTCGAGGAGCCCGCTGAAGAGGAGACGGAGCCCGAGTCCTAGCCGGGCCCCTTCGCGGCGCGGCGCAGGGGCCGCTGCTCTTCTGTAAGGCACGCACCCGGTGTCAGCCTCCAGCCGCGCCGCAGTGTAGCCTGCGGTAGGCAATCGTTTCCTATGCTACGTTGACACCATCTGATTGGCCCAGTAAGATGAAGGGTTCAAATACCAGCATGCTAC
The DNA here is from genome assembly GCA_016199375.1 of Chloroflexota bacterium. Taxonomy (GTDB): domain Bacteria; phylum Chloroflexota; class Dehalococcoidia; order SHYM01; family SHYM01; genus JACQGV01. The sequence goes on from JACQGV010000184.1 coordinate 286, forward strand.
CGGGCGCAGAGCGGGCCCTCTGCCGCCAGTAGTGCAAAAGAGAGGAAGCAATGATAGTAGTTGTGGTCGCCGTGGCCCTGGCGGCCCTGGCCCTCGGTGGCGGTCTTGGCTACCTGCTGCGAGAGACGGTCCTGTCCCGCAGGCTCCAAGCTGCCCAGAAGGACGCCGAAAAGGTCATCCTTGAAGCTAAGAACGAGGCGATCAAGATCAAGGAGGCCGCCGAGGCCGGGGTAAGCGCCAGGGAGCGGGAGGTAACGGCTGAGCTGCGCGACCGTCGCGCCGAGCTACAGCGCCAGGAGCGCAGGGTCGTCCAGAAGGAAGAGAGCCTCGATCGCAAGGTCCAGCAAGCGGAGCGCCGGGAGCAGGCAACGGCCGCCCGCGAGAAAGCCCAGGATGAGCGCCTGGCCGAGATCGAGGCGCTAAAGCAGCAGCAACTGGGCAAGCTGGAGGCCATCTCCGGGCTCACCATGGAGCAGGCCAGGGCCCAGCTTTTGTCCTCCATCGAGGAAGAGGTCCGCGCCGAAGCCAACCGCCGGGTGCGGCAGATCGAGGCCCAGGCCAGGGAGGAGGCTGACGACCGGGCACGCATGGTCCTCGCCTCCACCATCGAGCGCCTGGCGGGCGAGGTCTCCACCGAGAGCACGGTCGCCGCGGTGCCCTTGCCCAGCGACGACATGAAGGGGCGCCTCATCGGCCGCGAGGGGCGCAACATCCGCGCCCTGGAGGCAGCCACCGGCGTGGACCTCATCATAGACGACACCCCGGAGGCGGTGGCGATCTCCTGCTTCGATCCGGTGCGCCGGGAGGTGGCCCGTATCGCTCTCACCAAGCTCATCCAGGACGGGCGCATCCATCCCGCCCGCATCGAGGAGGTGGTGAAGAAGGCCGAGCAAGAGGTGGAAGCCACCATCAAGCAGGCGGGGGAGCAGGCCGTCTACGAGCTGGGCCTGCAGGGGCTCCCCGTGGACCTGGTCAAGCTGGTTGGCCGGCTGAAGTATCGCACCAGCTACGGCCAGAACATCCTCCTGCACAGCGTGCAGGCGTCCCACCTGGCGGCCATGATGGCGGCGGAGATCGGCGCCGACGTCAAGGTCTGCAAGCTGGGCGCCCTGCTGCACGACATCGGCAAGGCCCTCACCCACGAGGTCGAGGGGGCCCACCATGTCATCGGCGCCGACCTGATGCTGCGCTTCGGGCTGCCCAAGGCCGTGGCGCAAGCGGTCATTGGCCACCATGAGGATGGCCACCTGGATGGGCTGGAGCGGGTCGAGAGCCCGGAGACCTGGATCGTGGCCGCCGCCGATGCCATCACCGGGGCCCGGCCCGGAGCCCGGCGCGAGTCCCTGGAGAACTACATCAAGCGGCTGGAGGCCCTGGAAGCCGTTGCCAATAGCTTCGAGGGCGTGGAGAAGTCCTATGCCATCCAGGCGGGCCGCGAGGTGCGCATCCTGGTGAAGCCCGACCGCATAGATGACCTGGGTGCCGTGCGCCTGGCCCGGGACGTGGTCAAGAAGATCGAGGAGAGCCTTCAGTACCCAGGGCAGATCCGGGTAACGATAATACGCGAGACCCGAGCCGTGGACTACGCCAAGTAGGGCCCCAGGCCAGCGGCTGACGGAGAGCAGAGGTGGGGCTGGTGCTGGCGTTTCCAGGTTTTTGTGTGCCCTGAGGGTGAGATGCGAGTCCTGATGGTGGGCGATGTGGTGGGGAAGCCGGGACGGCGTGCGGTGCGCGCCCTGGTGCCGGCCTTGCGCCAGGAGCTGGGGCTGGACCTGGTCATCGCCAACGGCGAGAACGCCGCCGGCGGCTACGGTATCACCCCCGCCACCACCCAGGAGCTGCTGGAATCAGGGGTGGATGTCCTTACCAGCGGGAACCACATCTGGGACCAAAAAGAGATCATCCCTTGCCTGGACCAGGAAGTCCCCCTGCTGCGTCCCCTGAACTATCCGCCCGGCACCCCCGGCCGGGGGTTCTTGCGGCTGGGTGATGTCCTGATCATCAACCTGATGGGCAGGGTGTTCATGCAGCCTCTTGAGCACCCCTTCCGCGCTGTGGACCAGTTCTTGCAGGGGCTGGCCGAGCGGCCGCCCGTAATAATCGTGGACTTCCATGCCGAGGCCACCTCGGAGAAGCAGGCCATGGGCTGGTATCTGGACGGACGGGCCAGCGCCGTCCTGGGCACCCATATCCATGTGCCCACCGCCGATGCCCGCATCCTGCCGGGGGGCACCGCCTTCGTCACCGATGTGGGCATGGTGGGGCCCCGGGACTCGGTCATCGGCGACACCGTGGAGTCCGTGCTGGAGCGCTTTCTCACCCTCCGGCCCAATCGCCTGCAGGTGGCCGAGGGGCCAGTGCGCTTCTGCGCCGTCCTGATAGACGTGGACCGCGCCAGCGGGCGCGCCCTCGCCATCGAGCGGGTGGACCGGGAGCTGGAATAGGAGGGGAGCCCGACCCCATGCAGGTTGACCTCCACCTTCACACCACCGCCTCCGACGGCGTCCTCTCCCCTGCGGAGCTGGTGAAGCTGGCTGCCCGCCAGGGGGTGCGGGTGATGGCCATCACCGACCACGACTCCACGGAGGGTCTGGCGGAGGGATTCGCCGCCGCCCGCCGCCACGCCGGCCTGCGCCTTATCCCTGGCATCGAGCTGAATACCGAGGGGCCCGACGGCGAAATCCACATCCTGGGCTACTTCCTCCGCTACCGCGCCCCCGCCTTCCCGGAGACGCTGGTATCGCTGCGGGCCTCCCGGC
>JACQGV010000181.1 GCA_016199375.1 Chloroflexota bacterium
GAGATCCTGGCCCAGCAGCTCCACCTCCCGCGGCCGGCCCGCCTCCGTCATGCTGGCCATCTCGACCAGGCGCCGGTCCGCCAGGTCAGCGTACACGGTGGCCTTGCTATCCTCTCCCAGCGAGAAGAAGAGGCGCACCGCCTCGGCCTTGCGCTTGACACCGTACAAAGGCTCATTGGGCACGCTGCTGGCGGAGGCGGCGACGGTCCCGCTGCCCGCCCCCGCGAGCAGGGCCACCACCAGCGCAGCCGCAGCCGCGGCTGCCCAGCGGGGACTCCGCCACAACCCCCGGGCCCAGCCGCGGCGCCCGGCCAGGCGCCGGTGCTGCTCCAGGGCTTGGCCCAGCCGCAGCCGGGCCTGGGCCTTCCACTCAGGCTGCGGCTGGGAGGCCAGGGCCTGGCGCGTCAGGACCGCCGCCCGCAGCAGAGGCTCCAACTCCGCCGCCTGCTGGGGGTGGCGGGCCAGACAGGACTCCACCGACTCGCCGCGGAACAGGACGCGGTCCAGGCAGTCGTCCAGGATGCGATTGAGGTGCCGGGCGTCAGACATGGCGCGCCTCGCTCCCCCGCTCCAGCAGGCGCCGGAGAGACTGCAAGGCGCTGCTCTGCATCTCGCGCACCGCCCCACCGCTCTTCCCCAGCACCTTGCCGGCCTGCTCGGAGGTCAAACCACCCAGGACCCGCAGCGCCAGCACATCCCGCTGGGCCGGTGTCAGTTGGGCCATGGCCGCGGCCGCCGCCTCCAGCTCCAGGCGGAGGGCAACGGCCCCCTCCGGGCTCGTTGCGGCTGCGATGGCCAGCCCCTCGATGGAGACGGTCCGGCGATGGGAGTTGCGGCGCAGGAAGTCCACCGCCATGTTGTGGGCGATGCGGAATAGCCAGGCCTGCATGGGCAGACCGCGCTCCTGATAGGCGTCCAACGCCTCCACCGCCCGCAGGAACACCTGGCTGGCCAGGTCCTCGGCCTCCCCGCGAGCGCCGACACGCAGGGCGATATAGCGGACAATGCGCTCATAGTGCGTCTCGAACAGACCGGCCAGGGCCTCTTCCTTACGCCGGCGTGCCTCGGGCGCCCCCGCTCCCATTCTCACCCCAGGGCGGCTACGCCGTCCCAGCGCCGGGCAAAGCTCCCCGCCAGCAACCACAGGCACAACCCCTCAGACATAAAAACGCGCGTGCTCCCCGGGCGTCAGTCGCCCCGGCCCGCAGGCCTCCCGTCCTTACCCTCCGCTAGCCTTTTCATGCGCTTGAAGAACTGGCCCATGAGGAGCTGGGCCGCCCCTCCCGCCAGCCGTTGTCCCACCGCCGCCAGCCCCCCGCCCAGTTGCGCCTGCCCCACCACCGCAACCCGCGTCCCGTTGCCGCCGGGCGCCAGGGTGACATGGGCCTCGCCTTTCACGAAGCTGGAGCCTCCCTGACCCTCAAAGCGCAGGCGGTACTCGTTTGCTGGCCTGGGGTCCACCACCTGGATGGTCGCCCGGTACGTCCCTTGTATGGTGGCGACACCGATCCGGATGGTGGCCTGGTAGCGGCCGGGCCCCGCCGGCTCCAGCCCCTGACAGCCGGGGATGCACTTGGCGATGGCTTTGGGGTCCAGGAGCAGCGCCCACACCTTGTCTGCAGGCGCGTTGATGGCGTAAGAGCCCTCTATCTTCACTGTCCCACCCCTGGCCTGGAGGATGCTTCGGCACCCCCGTAGACCGCTCTCCGCTGACCTGATAGTATAGTCCCCGTCTCCTATCGGTAGCATAGCCCGGGGAGTGAGCATGAACTGCCAGATCACCGTCCGCATCAACGGCGTCACTCACCAGCACTCCGTAGAGCCCAGGCTGCTCCTGGTCTACTACCTGCGCGAAGTCCTGGGGCTCACCGGCACCCACGTCGGCTGCGATACCAGCCAGTGCGGGGCCTGCACCGTCCTGATGGACAGCCAGGCCGTGAAGGCGTGCACAGTCCTGGCCGTCCAGGCCGATGGCGCCGAGATCACCACTATCGAGGGGCTGGCCCAGGACGGCAAGCTGCACCCGCTCCAGGAGGGCTTCTGGGAGGAGCACGGCCTCCAGTGTGGCTTCTGCACCCCAGGCATGATCATGGCCGCCCACCAGCTTCTCCAGCGGGACCCCAATCCCAGCGAGGCCCAGATACGCCACGGCCTGGCCGGCAATCTCTGCCGCTGCACCGGCTACCACAATATCGTGCGGGCAGTGCAGTACGCGGCGCGCAAGCGTCAGGTCAGCAAGCGGCGGTAGGAGGAGGCATCCCATGGCTGCTCCTGCTGTTGGGAGCCGGATCAAGCGGCGCGAGGACCCCCGCCTGATCACCGGCACTGGCACCTTCGTCGAGGACATCACCCCTCCGGGCACCCTCTACATGGCCCTGGCCCGCAGCCCCCACGCCCACGCCCGCCTCCGGCGGGTCAACGTAAGGGAGGCACTCCAGCACCCCGGCGTGATAGCGGCTCTCACGGGCCCGGAGGTCCAGCAGATCGCGGACTCCGTCCCCTGCCTGGTGTCTTTCCCGGATATGAAGACGCCTAAGAGCCCGCTGCTGGCCGTGGGCAAGGTGCGCCACGTCGGCGATCCGGTAGCCGCCCTGGTGGCCAGCGACCGGGCCGCGGCCGTGGAGGCCGCCGAGCTGGTGGAGGCCGACTACGTGCCCTTGCCTGCGGTCGTTGACCCTGAGCGGGCGCTGCGGCCGCGGTCGCGCCGGGTCCACGAGGAGTATCAGGACAACCAGGCCTGGCACAGCGTGACCGAGGCAGGGGACGTGGAGCGTGCCCTCCGCGAGGCGGACGTGGTGGTGAGGCAACGCATGGTGAACCAGCGCCTTGTCCCCATGGCCATGGAGACGCGCGGGGTCGTGGCCCAGTACCACCAGGCCTCCGGCCTGCTGACGGTGTGGTCCACTACCCAGAACCCCCACCAGCTGAAGACCCAGCTCGCGGCGCTCCTGCACGTGCCCGAGAACCAGGTGCGGGTCATCGCCCCCGATGTCGGTGGCGCCTTCGGCAGCAAGATAGACATGTATAACGAGGAGTTCCTGGCCTGCATCTTCGCCCTGCGCCTGGGGCGCCCCGTGAAGTGGATCGAGGAGCGGCGGGAGAACTTCCTGGCTACCATCCACGGCCGGGACCATATCACCTATGTGGAGGTGGCGGCCCGCCGGGACGGCACCCTCACCGGCCTCAAGGTCAAGGTCATCGCCGACGTGGGCGCCTACTGGCGCCTCTTCAGCCCCGCCATCCCCACCTCCACCATCAGCCTGGCGACCGGCTGCTACGCCATCCCCAACTTCCGCGGCGAGCTCTACGAGGTCTTCACCACCAAGACCCCCGTGGACGCCTACCGGGGCGCCGGGCGGCCCGAGGCGGCCTATCTCATCGAGCGGGCAGTGGACCTGGTCGCCGCCGAGCTGGGGCTCGACCCGGCCGAGGTGAGGCGGAGGAACTTCATCCGCGGCCCCTTTCCCTACCAGACGCCGGCGGGCATGACCTTCGACAGCGGGAACTATGAGGCCCCCCTGAACAAGGCCCTGGAGAGCGCGGCCTACGCCCAGTTGCGCCAGGAGCAGGAGCGGCTGCGGAAGCGTGGCCGCTACCTGGGCATCGGGCTCTCCAGCTACATCGAGCTCTGCGGCATCGGCCCTTGGGAGATGGGCAGCGTGCGGGTGGATGCCTCCGGCAAGGTCACCGTACTCACCGGGACCTCGCCCCACGGCCAGGGCGAGGAGACCACCTTCGCCCAGATCGTGGCGGACGAGCTCCAGGTCCCGTTGGAGGAGGTCGTCGTCCTGCATGGCGACACCGCCTTGGTGCCGACGGGCATCGGCACCTATGGCAGCCGCACCACGGTGGTGGGGGGCTCCGCCATCCTTAAGGCCTGCCAGCGTCTGAAGGAGAAGACCTTCAAGATAGCCAGCCATCTCCTGAAGGTGCCGGAGGACCGCATCGTCTTCGCCCAGGGTACCTTCGCGGTCAAGGACGCCCCCGACCAGGCGGTGACCCTGGCCCAGGTCGCAGCCCAGGCCTACACCGGGTCCGTGCCGGGCGCCGAGATGGGGCTGGAGGCCAGCGCCTTTTTCGAGGCGCCCAACCTGGTCTTCCCCTTCGGCACCCACCTGGCCGTAGTGGAGGTTGACCCCGACACTGGCGCGGTCAAGCTCGTGCGCTACGTGGCCGTGGACGACTGCGGCAACGTCATCAACCCCCTCACCGCCGAGGGCCAGGTCCACGGCGGCATCGCTCAGGGTGTCGGCC
>JACQGV010000206.1 GCA_016199375.1 Chloroflexota bacterium
AGCGCCGCGGCGGCGAACTGGTCCAGGGCGGCGGCGCTGAACTGGTCGAGCGCCGCGGCGGCGAACTGGTCCAGGGCGGCGGCGCTGAACTGGTCGAGGGCGGCGGCGCTGAACTGGTCGAGCGCCGCGGCGGCGAACTGGTCCAGGGCGGCGGCGCTGAACTGGTCCAGGGCAGCCCCGACAAACTGGTCGAGGGCGGCGGCGCTGAACTGGTCCAGGGCGGCGGCGGCGAACTGGTCGAGGGCGGCGGCGGTGAACTGGTCGAGCGCCGCCCCGGTGAACTGCCTGGTGACGGCAGGGCCGAACTGCTGGCCAGAGGCGTCGAGGCCGAAGACGCCCGCCTCCGCCCAGACCACGCCGGGGTCTTGGGCGAGCCTGCGCTCCAACTTGGCGGCGCTGTCTCCGGCAGCAGCCCTGAGTACGTGAATGCTGGTCAGGGGGAAGCTGCGCTCAGTGACGGTGCCGTAGCGGGCGTTGATGTCCGCCACGGCGACGCCAGCACGGAGCTTGACTGCCACATGGGTGGGCGACTGGTTGCACTCCGAGCCGCGCAGCGCGGCCGGGGCGCGCCGGGGGCCGCCGTCGTCGGCCAGGGCGAGGCGCGGCGGGGTCGCTAGCGAGGCGGCTACCAGCACTGCGGCCGTTGCCACAGGGAGACAGCTCTTCCAGTTCCACATAGGGGCCACCTCCTGGGTTTGGGTATTCCCCGGCCCCTCCCCGGGCAGGGACGCGGCTACCAGGCCCTACCCACGAGCACGAAGGGTGCCCAGTAATAGGGGTGGGGCCGGTGCGCCATGGTATGTAGCTGCGCTTCCCTGAGCGCGGCGCCCCTTGTGGCGCCGGCGCGTAGCCGCTTGTAAAAGAGCTCCATCAGGTCGGCGGTGGCCTCGTCGTTTACCGTCCATAGGCTCACGAGCAGCGAAGGCGTCCCCGCGTAGATGAACCCGCGCGCCAAGCCCAGGAGCTCGTCGCCCGGCGCCACGTGGTTGACACCCGTGTCGCAAGCGCTGAGGGTGACCAGGGAGCTCTGGAGGTTCAGGCCGTATACGTCCCCCACCGAGAGCCAGCCGTCGCCGAGCTTGATGGTTGAAAAGAGCGGGTTGTCGCCTCGGAATACACCGTGGGAGGCGATGTGGATTACGTCGGTGAGGGGTGCGCTGGCCTTGAAGAGCGCGGTGGTGGCCCGGGGGCCGACGGCGCTTTCGGCCTGGGGGAATAGCCGGGCCACGGCCTCGGCCTCCCGCCGGATATGGGGGAGCTGAGCGTCGTCGGGCGCGAGCACCAGGGCGCGCTCCCAGCGCTCCTGCCCCTTCCCCAGGCAGAAGGCCAGGACGCTGGCGCTAGGGGCGTAGCTGACCTCGTGGCCCTCGACCAGGTAGTGGGCCCCGTCCCAGAGGGCATGGAAGGGCACATAGTACAGCAGGCCGGTGGGCACCACCACTACCCGCCGTGTCAGTTCCGCCTGGAGCGGCTCCAGCAGCAACCGGTGCAGCTCGCTTAGGTGGAGGCGGCTGCACTCCAGCCGATGCGACGCGAAGGCGTCGACCTCCGGAGCTGGGTAGGTGGGCCGTCGGAGCTGGAACCCCAGCCGGTCCAGGGCGTGGGAGACGGCTTCGTAGGAGGCCAGCGCCGGGAAAACCTTTATCCCACCGCTCTGGACCAGGAACGCACCCACCTCGCCACGGGCGATGAAGTATTCCAGCAGGGTGCCCTCGGGCGGCAGGGCGTGCTGGACTGCGGGCAGGGAAGCGAAGGCCGCCTGGCCCAGGGAGGCGAACTCGGGGGTTGCCAGCTCCACCCGGCGTTGCAGGCGGGCCAAGGCCTGCTCTCGCACGCGCACGTCGCGATGCAGGCCCTCGGCGACGAGGTGGGCACGCTGGCCTCCTGAACGCTCGTGCCGGTCCACGGCGCTGTAGAGGCTGTTTAGCTCGGCGCGCAGGCGGGCCATGCGCACCGCTACCTCGGCGGGAACGGCCCCCTGGCGGGGTGCCTCCACCTTGCCGGACAGCAGGTCCACCAGGGCCTGGGACTTGGCCCGTTCGGCCACCTCGAAGGCCTGCCGGGTGCTGTCCTCGTCGCCTCGTTCCAGCAGCAGCACCACCAGGTCGGCATAGGGCTGGAGCTTGTCTCCCACGAAGGCGATCTTGAGCTCCTCCGGGATTAGGGCTGCCCGCTGGCGCTCTAGCGAGGCGATAGCGCGCCGTAGGTAGCGCTCCTTGGTCTCCGGCCAGTCCGCGGCGGTCACCCGCGCCAGGCCGTAGTAGCCTTCGTAGAGGAGCCAGTGGGACCGGAGCTGACGGCCGACGCGCACGGCGGCGCGGAAGCAGGCGGCGGCGCCCCTGTGGTCCCCGGTCCGCTCTCGCAGCCTGCCCTCTACCAGTTGCCCGTGGGCTGCCTTGCCCGGGAGAGCCTGGCGCGCCAGGCTCTCCCGGGCAAGGCAGCAGCGGTCCAGGGCCTGGGTGAAGTTGCCGGCGTCGAACTCCAGCACCGCCCGGTGCAGGTCCACGATGGCGGCCCAGAGCTGGTTGCCCTCGGCGGCGAAGGTAGCGGCCGCCTCCTGGAGATAGCCCAGCGCCCGGGGCGCCTCGCCCCGCCGGGCGGCCACCACCGCCAGCCCTGTGAGCGCCCGGGCGGCGTCGCTATGGATGCCCAGCTCCTGGAAAGCCTTCGCCGCGCGCTGGTAGCACTCGGAGGCCTCGTCCAGCAGGTTCAGGGCGCAGTAGAGCTCACCGGCGTCCAGGTCCACCGTGGCCAGGTTGCGGTCCACCCCCAGGGCAGCCAGGCGCTCCCGGGCGGAGCTGAAGAGGCTCAGCGCGGCCGTGAAGTCTCCCTCCACGTAGTGAAGGTAGCCCTCGTTGGATTCGTTCATGGCTGCCAGCGCCGTCAGGTTCGCTTCCTGGTAGGCCTGGCTGGCGCGGCGGAAGGACTGGCTGGCCTGGCGGAACTGGTTCAGGTTGGTGTAGCTGTTCCCGAGGTTCATGTCCGCCATGGCGCATAGCAGCGCGTCGCCAGCCGTCGCGAAGGCCTGCCGGGCCCGCAGATAGCACTGCAGCGCCTCGGGATGCCTGTCGAGGCGATGATAGATATTGCCGCGGTTGAGGTCCACCTTGCCGCAGTTAAGGGGTTGCTCGTGGGCTTGGAAGACCCCGTAGCAGCGGTCGGCCAGGGCCAGCGCCTCGTCGTAGCGGCTCCCCTGGGCCAAGGCGTCGATCTTTCCTAGGAGGGTGCGCGCCTCCTCGACCTCGTCGCCCAGGCCCTGGTAGAGGTCTTGGGAGCGGTCATAGGCCTGTAGCGCTCCGTCCAGGTCGCCAGTCTGATGGAGGGCTTGGGCGCGGGCGCGGGCGCTCAGGGCACGGGCGCGGGGGTCATCTAGTATCTCCGCCACCGCCAACGCGGTGGCGGAGATACTGAGGGCGCTGGCGATATCGTCGCGGAGGGCGTGGTCGGCGCGGGCCTTCAACAGCTCCACGGCCTCTAGGCTCAGGAGGTGGCGGTGCTCCCGCAGGTAGCGTTCCTGCTCCTCTCCCCCCTCCAGGGAGAGTACTTGCTCCAGCAGCTCCGACGCTCCAGCCACAGAAGGCTCCTCGAGCCCTGCCCGTTGCAGCTACAGTTCCAGCCCCTCCACGATCACCTCGGTCCCTTCC
>JACQGV010000188.1 GCA_016199375.1 Chloroflexota bacterium
GATAGCATTGCCCACAACGTAGAAGGAGGCGAACCCATGAGGTTGTCCCTGCTCATCCCCGGTGGTCTGGCGGCGACGCTGCTCCTGGCGGCCTGCGGCGGCGCCGCGCCCACCCCGACCTCGCCGCCAACGCCGACACCCAGACCTGCGCCCACTGCCACGCCGAGACCGACTCCCACGCCGACCCTGGCGCCACTTACCTTCGACCTCGAGGCCAGCGAGTTCAAGTTCGACCGCACCTCGCTGGAGGTCGCCGTAGGCCAGAAGGTGATGCTCAACCTGAGCAATAAGGGCCGTTTCCCCCACAGCTTGTATTTCCACGGCTACGACGCCCAGAACCGGCTCATCGCCTCGGCGCTGGCCGCCGGGGCGAGCCAGAGCGCAGAGCTGAGCTTCGACAAGCCCGGGTACTACCCCTTCTACTGTCCTGTGCCGGGACATGAGAACGCGGGCATGGGCGGGATGCTGAGGGTAGCAGGCCCGTCCACCGGCGCGGCGGCCCTCAAGGTCCGGGCGCCCCGAGCAGATAGACCCATAACCAGCAGGGGCGCCACCACTGGGGTCGCCGTGGGGGTGGAGGTGATCGGCTTCGAGCTGGACAAGGCTAACCTGGGCAGCTCCACCAACAAAGCCGGGACTGGGCACTGGCACGTGCTGCTGGACGGCCAGTACGTGTCCGCCACCGCCGACCTGTACGCGATCTTGCAGAACGTGGCAGTAGGATCGCACACGGTGAAGGTGGAGCTGCACAACAACGACCATTCGCCCGTATCCCCGGCGGTGGAGGGCAGCGTCACCTTCACGGTGAACCCTCCCCCGACGCCCACGCCTGGAGCAGCCGCGCCGACTCCTGCCTCGGGCCGCTGACCAGCGGTCCTGGAAGGGCTCCCGGCTTAGAGGTCGCTAGCCGCCAGCTTCCAGAGGCGCCCCGGACATTTAAGTCCGGGGCGCCTCTGGCTTGGCTATTTGTGGACTCAGGGACTCAGGGGAGGGGGCGCCGTCTGCGGCTAGAAGCGTAGGCAAATCTTGCCCAGTTGAGGAGGGTGGACAAGCCCTGATATTTGGCACAAAACCCTGTTGACACAGGGTATTGCGGATGCTAGACTAGGCAATACGTTGCTGCCAGTGGGTGCCCACCGCCGGGAAGTGGGCATTCTTCATTTGTTCTTTCCTCTCGGATAGGGAGGCGGCTATGTTGGAGAAGCAAGGGCTCTACGACCCCGGAAACGAGCGCGCTGCCTGTGGCGTTGGGGTCGTGGCCAACATCCGCGGCGAGCGGTCCCACGAGATCATCCGCCGGGGCCTGCAGGTCCTGATCAACCTGGCCCACCGGGGCGCCTGCGGGTGCGACCCCGACACCGGCGACGGCGCCGGCCTCCTGCTCCAGCTGCCCCACGATTTCCTCCGGCGAGAGTGCGCTGGCCTGGGCCTGGCCCTGCCGCCGCCGGGCGAGTATGGCGTGGGCATGGTGTTCCTCCCCCGCGACCCTGTACAGCGCCGCCGCTGCGAGGAGCTCTTTGGGGAGGCCATCGTTGCCGAGGGGCAACGGCTGTTGGGTTGGCGCGATGTGCCCGTGAACGCCAGCGCCATCGGCCTGGGCGCACGGGATGTGCAGCCCCACATCCGCCAGGTCTTCATCGGCCGGGGCCCTGGGGTCACCAGCGAGGCGGAGCTGGAGCGCAAGCTGTACGTCATCCGCCGGGTGGTGGAGAAGGCCGTCAAACAGGCCTGGCTGAGCCAGAGAGACTACTTCTACATCCCCAGCCTCTCCGCCAACCGCATCGTGTACAAAGGCCTCTTGATGGCGGTCCAGCTGGAGCCGTTCTACCGGGACCTGGCGGACCCCAGCATGGCCAGCGCCTTCGCCCTGGTGCACGCGCGCTTCAGCACCAACACCCTGGGGTCCTGGCGGCTGGCCCACCCCTACCGGTTTCTGCTGCACAACGGCGAGATAAACACCCTGCGGGGCAACGTCAACTGGATGGCCGCCCGCCAGGGGATGTTCGCCTCCGACCTCTTCGGCTCCGACCTTAGGAAGCTCTTCCCTATCATCGAGTCGGGGCAGAGCGACACCGCCTGCTTGGACAACGCCCTGGAGCTGCTGCTGGCCACCGGCCGCTCGCTGCCCCACGCCGTGGCGATGATGATCCCCGAGGCCTGGGGCGACCAGGTCGAGATGCCCCCGGAGAAGCGCGCTTTCTATGAGTACCACGCCGGTCTGATGGAGCCGTGGGATGGCCCCGCTCTCGTCGCCTTCACCGATGGCCGCCGGGTGGGCGCGGTCCTGGACCGCAACGGCCTCCGCCCCTTCCGCTACCTGGTGACCAGGGACGGACTCCTGGTGATGGCGTCCGAGGTGGGGGTCCTGGATGTCCCGCCGGAGGAGGTGCTGTACAAAGCGCGCCTGCAGCCGGGGCGCATGTTCCTGCTGGACACCGCGCAGGGGCGGATCATCCAGGACGAGGAGATCAAGGCGGAGCTGGCGCGGCGTCGGCCCTATGGCCAGTGGTTGAAGGAACAGGTAGTGCAGCTGGCCGAGCTGCCGGAGCCGCCCCCGAGCCAGGGGCACGACCCCTCCACCCTCGTCACCCGCCAGCAGGCGTTCGGCTACACGCTCGAAGACCTGCGGATCGTCATGGAGCCCATGGCGGCCAGCGGGCAGGAGCCCGTGGGCTCCATGGGCAACGATACCCCCCTGGCGGTGCTCTCCGACCGCCCCCAGAGCCTTTTCAACTACTTCCGCCAGCTCTTCGCCCAGGTGACCAATCCGCCCCTGGACGCCATCCGCGAGGAGCTGGTGACCTCCCTGGAGACCTTCGTGGGGTCGGAGCAGAACCTGTTCGATGAGACCCCCCAGCACTGCCGCCAGCTCAAGCTGAAGTCGCCGGTGCTGACCAACCGGGAGCTGGAGCAGATCAGGGGGCTGGCACTGGAGGGCGTGCGGGCGACCACTATCCCCATCCTGTTCGATCCCCACGGTGGCGCTGGCGGGGGCCCCGGCCAGGCGCTGGCTGCGGCCCTGGACCAGCTCTGCCAGAGTGCCTCGGCGGCCGTGGCGGCTGGCCACAGCATCATCATCCTCTCCGACCGGGGGCTGGACAAAGACCGCGCTCCTATCCCCAGCCTGCTGGCGACCTCTGCGGTGCACCACCACCTGATCCGGGAGGGGACGCGCACCAAGGTGGGCCTGGTGGTGGAATCGGGCGAGCCGCGGGAGGTGATGCACTTTTGCCTGCTCCTCGGCTATGGGGCGGCTGCCGTCAACCCCTACCTGGCTTTCGAGGCGGTGGCCGATCTGGCGCGGCACGGCTCGCTGGACAGCGGCAAGATTGACCCCAAGACGGCTGAGAAGAACTTCATCAAGGCCATCAGCAAGGGCATCCTCAAGGTGATGTCCAAGATGGGC
>JACQGV010000183.1 GCA_016199375.1 Chloroflexota bacterium
GAGCGCAGCGACATCTGCCAGGTGCCGCCGGCGGGGGTGATCGGCGAGGCGCTGCTGGCGCTGGTGCTGGCGCCCGCGTTCCTGGAGAAGTTCGGCGGCGACCACATCGCCGAGACGCGCCGCAACTACCGCGCCTACCTGAAGACCAGCGGGCCGCGTGGGACGCGGGCGTCAGGCCCCACTGTGGAGTATGACGACGCGTAGCGCGGGAGGCGGCCGCTGGGCCTGCTCAAGTGACCGCTAGGGGCTACGACTGCTGGGCCAGACAACCACGGGAGGTGTGCTCGCCCATGGCGACGCGGGCACCGAGTGACCAGGACCGCGACCGCCTCCTGGTCTGGCTGGCCGCGGGCGTGGCGGAGTTGGAGTGGGCGCTGGCGCAGCTCCCGCCGGAGCGCCTGGCGGCGGCGCCGCCGCGCCACCTGAGCGGCTGGCCGGCGCTCCAGCACCTCTGGCACCTGGCCACCTACGAGCGCACCGTCGCCCTGCCCAGCCTGGAGTACCTGCTGACGGGCGACGCCGCCCCCCTGCGCCGCGCCAGCCAGCGCGGGGCGGACGCCGCCTACACGGGCCGTGAGGACCTGAGGGCGCTGCTGGACGACCTGGCGCAGGTGAAGGCACAGGAGCGCCGCCTGCTGGAGGGGGCGTCAGCCGAGGCCTGGACGACAGCCCGCCCCCATCCCTACTACGGCGCCGCCGTCACAGCCCGCTGGATGCTCCAGAAGAGCTATCAGCACACCCTGGAGCACCTGACCGCCATCTGGCAAATGGCCCTTTTCTGGGACCTGTAGGCGGGAGGGGTGTGGGGCTCATCCCGGCGGCCAGCGCATGGGCCTGCCGCCGAGGAGGTGGAGGTGGAGGTGGGGGACGCTCTGGCCTCCGTCGGGCCCGGCGTTGATGACCAGCCGGTAGCCCTTGGGCCAGAGCCCCTCGTGGCGGGCCAGCTCGTTGCCGACGGCGCTCATGTGGCCCAGGATGGGCGCCTTCTCCGAGGGGAGCCTGATCAGGGACTCGATGTGCTCCCTGCTGATGACCAGGATATGCACCGGGGCCTGGGGGTTGATGTCCCGGATGGCGATGACCTGATCGTCGTCGAAGAGCCGCTCGCCCTTGATCTCCCCCGCCACGATCTTGCAGAAGATGCAGTCCTGCGCTGGCATAGCCACTCCTGCGCCAGGGTCCGGATACGCGCCGCTCCGGTTACATCCAGCCGTGCCCCAGTTTAGGCCCGGCCCGCTCTAAAAGAAAGACGGGGCCGCAGCGCGGCCCCGTCTGCTAGCTACGCGGCAAGCTAGAGTCCCAGTAGCTGGGCCACTCGCTCGCGGTGGAAGTCGGCGTCGCCATAGTGGATCTCGGCGGCCTTGATGCGCCGGAAGAAGAGCTGCAGGTCGTACTCCTTGGTGAAGCCGATGCCGCCGTGAATCTGCTGCGCCTGGGCGCTGACGGCCCGCAGGGCGTCGGAGCACCAGGCCTTGGCCATGGAGACCTCCATGCCCGCGTCCTCGCCCTCGGTGAGCTTCCAGGCCGCCAGGTAGGTGATGTAGCGGGCGCCGTCCACGTTGGTCACCATGTCGGCGCATTTGTGCTGGATGGCCTGGAAGGAGCCGATGGGGCGGCCGAACTGGACGCGGTTCTTGGCGTAGTCCACGCTCATGTCCAGGGCTTGCTGGGCCATCCCTACCATCCGCGCGGCCTCGGCGACGGCGGCGTATTGCAATAGCTTGGCGAGCACCTCCCAGCCCTTGTTGGCCTCGCCCAGCACCGCTGTCTTGGGCACGCGCACGTTGCGGAAGACGACCTCGCTCTGACGGTCCGAGGCGATGGTCTTGAGCAGGGTCTGGCGGACGCCCGCGGCGCGCCCGTCCACCAGGAACAGGGTGATGCCGTTCTCCGGCCGCGCCGCCTTCCTGGTCCGGGCGGCCACGATCAGGGCGTCGGCCACGTTGGCGTTCTGGACGAAGAGCTTGGTGCCGTTCAGGACATACCCGTCCCGCACGGCGCGCGCCTTGAGCTGCACCCCCTGAGCGTCCCAGCGGGCGCTGGGCTCCGTCAAGGCCAGGGTCATGATGAGCTCGCCGGTGGCGATCTTGCTCAGGTACTGCTTCTTCTGCGCCTCCGTCCCCGACCAGGCTATGGGCAGGCCCGCCAGCACCACGGTGGAGAAGAAGGGCCCGGGCAGCAGATAGCGGCCGTGCTCCTCCAGAAGGAGGCAGAGGTCCAGGAAACCGAGGCCCGAGCCGCCGTACTTCTCCGGGACCACCAGCCCCTGCCAGCCCAGGTCGGCCATCTTCTTCCAGAGCTCGGGCGAGTACCCCTTCTCGTCCTCCTCCATGGCCCGCACCAGCTTCTTCGGACATTCCGTCTGCAAGAACTCGTGGGCCGATTTCTTCAGCAGTTCCTGCTCCTCGCTGTATCCCAGGTCCATCGCTTTTACCCCCTTCGTGTAGGGCTTGTGGCCCCACCTACCGAGGCGCCATTATACGCGGCGCCCCGACGCTTGCCAAGGTCTGGCCGAGTAACAAGGAGTCCTGCAATCACTTCTAGCGCCCCACCGCCGCCCGGTCCCGGCGCAGCTCGAAGCGGCGCTCCAGCGTCGCCAGGGTCTCGACCAGGCCGGTGTAGGCCAGCTCCGTCCGGGATGCCATGGCGACGCCGAAGAAGCCCTGGCGACGGAAGTCAATGGCCTTCTCCTGCACCTTCAGACGCACGTAGTCCCAGGCCGAGCTGCCGAAGAAGTCTATGTACTGGCTGGCGAAGTGGCCCTGCCCATTCATAGAGAAGCCCAGCGCCGACACGATGGGCAGGCAGTAGGGCCCTGTCACCGGTGTGTTGATGCCCACGGGCATGATGGGCATGTTGTGGGAGCCCCGGGTGTCGCCTGAGACGATCTGGTGCACCACGGCGTAGGGCTCGACGATCTCCTCGGGCGCCGGGAAGAGCCCCTGGTTCCGCACGATGGCCACGGGGTCGTCCTTCCCGGTGTACTTGCCCGACACGTTGTGGAGGCGGGTGGCGGCCACGGAGACTATCTGCTCGCCGGGGGCGGCGCGGGAGTGTATGGCCTCGATGGCGAAGCGGTCGGTGTCGCGCAACAGCGCCGCCAGGTCCCAGATCTCCTCGGGCACCTTGAGCTGGATGACGTTGTCGGCCCCGTCGCCCCGGTGGTCCATGTCGATGACGGTGACGGTGAACCCCTGGTGCAGCCGGGGGCTCAGGAGCAGCCCTCCGTTGTGCATGGGGTCGCAAAAGACCAGGTAGAGGGGGAGGTTGTACGCCCCGGGCCCGCACTTGTCGCCGGCGAAGACCAGGAAGGACTCGGCCGGGCGGTGCTGCGGCAGCAGCTCGAACTCGATCTCCGCCACGGCCGGGCCCGCCCCCCGGACGTTGCCCGAGGGCGCGTCCACCAGCAGGTCC
>JACQGV010000187.1 GCA_016199375.1 Chloroflexota bacterium
CCTTGAGCTGGTCGGCGAAGATGCCCGAGGAGCTGGAGGCGTAGCGGTTGTTGATGGGGCTCTTGGTGCTGATGAGCAGCTTGCTGGCCCCCGGCACCATGGAGTTCAGGAAGGTGCCGGCGGAGAAGATGACCACATTCTCGGGCCCCAGGGGGTCCGCGCCTTCCGGTATCAGGTCGTAGGCCAGGCGCGAGGCGATGCCCTGGCCGCCGATGTAGTCCTCCGCCAGCTCACGCTCCAGTGTTTCCACGGTGACCCGGCCCCGGGTCAGGTCCACAATGGCGATCCGGCCCATGAAGCACTTATCGACCCCAGACATCTACTGACTCCTTTCGCGCCCGCCACTCCGCGCCGCGGCCGGCCCGCTGCCTTGGTATTTCGACTGGTCTCTTTCCTTCGATCCCGACAGTTGGGTCTTCAGGCTATGACCCCCTGCACTTTCAGGCTATGACCCCCTGCACTATGTAATCGGTGATAGTCTCCTCTGTCAAGTTCAACAGCTCTCGGTAGAGGTAGTCATTGTGCTCGGCCAGGAGAGGTGCCCGCTCCACCCGGGCAGGGGCAGCGGAGAGCTTGAAGGGAGGCCCATCGTAGGCCCGCCGCCCGGCCTCGGGATGGTCCGGATAGTGGTAGTGGCCACGCGCCCGCAACTGGGGATCCCGCGTGAGCAGGTCGCCGGCGTGCTGCACGGCCCCCGCCGCTACACCGCAGCGCTGGAGCTGCTCCATGACCTCCCCGGGCGTCCGCTGGCTGGTCCACGCCTCCAGAGTACGATCCAGGGCGTCTTCGTTGGCCTGGCGGCACTCCAGGCAATCAAACCTGGGGTCCCTGGCCAGCTCGGGGCGGCCGATAGCCTGGCAGAGCCGCTGCCATTCCTCGTCCGCGAAGACAGTGATAGCGCACCAGGTGTTCTCATCCCGGCAACGGTAGACGCCATGGGGGGCCGCCGCAGGATGCCGGTTGCCGGCCCTCCCCGGGACACGCCCGTTGGCGAAATACTCCAGCATCATAGGCCCGGTGGCATTGATGACCGATTCGTACTGGGCCAGGTCTATGTACTGGCCGCGGCCGGTCAGCCGCCGATGGTGGAGGGCAGCCAAGATGGCGAAGGCGGAATGGTGGGGGTTGATAGTGTAGTCGGTGTGGGAGACGCCACTGCCGATGGGGTCGCGGTCGGGGTAGCCGGTGATATGGTCCAGGCCAGCCATGGCCTGAACATTGGGCCCGTGGCCGGAGACGCGCCTCCAGGGCCCGCTGGTGCCCATGAGGGAGTGGCTGACCAGGATGACGTCCGGCCTTATCTGCGCCAGGTCCCGGTAGCCCAGTCCCAGCTTCTCCATCACCCCGCCGCTAAAGTTCTCCACTACCACATCGCTGATCTTGATGAGCCCCTTGGCGACTTTGATGCCTTCCGAGGTGGCCAGGTTCAGGGTTACGGCCAGCTTGGAGCAATTGAAATTGTTGAAAAAGCCACTGGTGTTCAGGCTGGTCTCGGTGCCAGGCGGGAAGGGCCCGGACTGCCGCATGCCGCAGAGCCGGGTGTAGGACTCGATGTGAATCACCTCAGCCCCGTACCAGGCCAGCATACGGGCCGCTATGGGCGCTACCGCCCGCCAGCCGAAGTCCGCTACCCTGATGCCTTCCAGCGGCGCTGTCATCGCATCCTCCGATCTTTCCCGCGGGCTAGATGGCCCCTTCCGACTCCAGGGCCCGGAGTTCGTGTCCAGATAGGCCCAGCTCCTCTTCATAGACCTGGCGGTTGTGCTCTCCGAGGAGCGGGGCACGGTGATGGGACTGCCAGGGCGTCTCCGATAGCCGGAAGGGAGGGCCCGGGTATCTCAACGCGGCGCCCAGCTCCGGGTGGTTCACTTCGACGAAGAAGCCTCTCGCCTCCAGGTGCGGGTCATTGGCGATGTCCTCAGCCGTGTTGATGGGGGCCAGGAAGACCTGCGTCGGAAACCGGAAATGGGCCGCTTCAAAAAGCTCCTGGCGGGTATGGCTGCGGGTGAAGGCCTCGAAGAGCTGCTCGAAGTGCTCCTTCTCCCGCCGCACGGTCAGAAGGTCAAGCCACTTGGGGTCCATCAGGTCGCCGGCCATGCCCTCGGAGTCCATCCACTTTAGCAGGGTCTCCCACTCGTCTATCCGCTGGACGGCGGGCAGGATGCTGACGAAGCCGTCCGAGGCGGGGTAGCAGCGCCGCATGCCGGGGCCCTGAATTGGGCTCAGCGGGTAGTTGTAGCCTCCTCGTTCAATAACTGCCCCGTGGACGTCGTAGTTCTGCATGGCGGTCTCCAGGTCCACGGCCATGCACTGCTGCATGGAGACGTCCACATGCTGCCCCTCGCCCGTCAGGTCGCGGTAGTTCAGCGCCAGCATCGCGGCGTTGGCAGCGAAGAGTGAGGCCACAACGGAGCCTTGAGAGGCCCCCAGGGCCATGGGGGCGCGGTCGCGCCAGCCACCCAGCCAGAGGACTCCACCCATGGCCAGCCCCACGAGGTCAGAGCCTTTGTAGCGGGCGTAAGGGCCGTTCTGCCCGAAGGGGGTGATGGAGACGAGGGTCAGGCCCGGGCTCTTCTGCTGGAGATTCTGGAAGCCCAGGCCCAGGGATTCCAAGTACCCAGGCTCGAAGCTCTCCACTATGAAGTCCGCCTTGGCGGCCAGTTTCAGGAAGAGGTCGCGGCCCTCGGGTTTCTCCAGGCTCAGGGTGATGCCACGCTTGTTCAGGTGGTAGTGGAAGAAGGTCAGGCTGCGCTCCGGGTGGGGCCGGTCGTGGTAGAAGGGGGGCCAGCGGCGCATGGGGTCGCCTTCCGGCGGCTCCACCTTGATGACGTCGGCCCCCAGGCCGGCCATAAGCTTGCCGCAGTACGCGCCGAGGGGCCCGGCCAGGTCAAGGACGCGCAGACCCTCCAGGGCTCCGGGCTGTTCGTGCTCCAAGGCCACCTCCTACACGTCCGCGGTATGCTCCGGGTAGCTGCCCTGTGTCTGCCCTACACTTGCCGCAGCTTGGGGTCTAGCCGGTCACGCAGCCAGTCGCCGAATAGGTTTATCGAGAGCACGGTAACAGCGATGGCAGCACCAGGGAAGACAGCCAGCCACCAGGCTTTGGTGATGTAGCCCCGGGCCTCGTTCAGCATTCCGCCCCAGGTGGGGGTAGGGGGGCGAATGCCTATCCCCAGGAAGCTGAGCGCCGCTTCCAGCAGGATGACCGACCCCACCATGAGGGTGGCCAGCACCACAATGCTGTTGATGATGTTGGGCAGGATGTGTCGCACCAGGATGTGGGGTGTGCTGCACCCGGCGACCCGTGCCAACCCCACGAAGTCTCGCTCCCGCACGCTCAGGGTTTCGCCTCTGGAGATGCGGGCGTAGCCGGGCCAGCTCACCATGGCGATTATGATCACCAGGTTCAGAAAGCTGGCGCCGAAGACCCCGGCCAGTACCATGGCCAGGAGGATGCCCGGCATAGAGAGGGCTGCATCCACCAGGCGCATGATGAAGATGTCGGCCCATCCGCCGAAGTAGCCAGCCACGACACCCAGGCTGACGCCCAGCAGCACGCCCATGGGAATGGAGAGCGCCGCCAGGGACAGGCTCACCCGGGCGCCGTAGATGACCCGGCTCAGGATGTCGCGCCCGGCGTAGTCAGTCCCCAGGGGATACCGCCAGCTACCGCCTTGGGACCAGGCGGGCGGTCTCAGGGCCTCTTTCAGAGAGCCTTTGTTAGGAGGGCTGGGGGCGACGACAGGGGCGAAGGCGGCGAAGAAGAGCATGACCGCGATTATGGTGGCAGGTATGAGGGGCATCCTCCTCGCCCCAGCGAGCCACCCTCGTGGGCCCTGCTTCCGCGCGGTACTCCGTTGCACTTCCGACAGGACTGACAACGCCTTCCCCGTCTCTTCCATAGCTCTCTACCGACGCAGGTAGCGCACCCGGGGATCGAGGTAGACATAGACGATGTCTACCACCAGGTTGGCGGCGATGTGGATCGCGGCCAGGAGGATGACAGCCGCCTGCACCACCGGAAAGTCCCGCCCGAAGATGGACTGGATGGTTATCCAGCCGACGCCGGGCCAGGCGAAGACCTGCTCCGTCACCACGGCCCCCGAAAGGAGGCCAGCTATCTGCAGGCCCATCAGAGTTACCACGGGGATGGCGGCATTCTTGACGGCGTGTTTCCAGATCACCATCTGCTCTGGCACGCCCTTGACACGCGCCATCTTGATAAAGTCGCTATCCAGCACGTCCAGCATCGCCGACCTGGTGAGGCGCGCTATGGCCGCCGCCGGGAACCATCCCAGGGCAATGGCAGGCAGGATCAGGTGGCTCGGCCCGCCCCTTCCTCCGGCCGGCAGCAGTCCCAGGTAGCCGGCGACGAAGACGATGAGGAGCAACCCGACCCAGAAGGTGGGCATCGCCTGCCCCAGCAGGGCGAATATCTTCAGCCCCCGGTCGTAAATGGTGTCGCGCTTGATAGCGGCCACCACGCCCAGGGGGATGGCCAGCAGCAGGGAGAAGAAAAAGGCGGCGCCAGCCAGTTGCAGGGTCGCCGGGAAACGCTCCAGCATCACTTCCAGGGCAGGCCGGCGCTGGTACCAGGAATAGCCCAGGTCTCCCCTGAAAACCTTCCCCAGGAAAGCGCCAAACTGGACATGGATGGGGTCGTCCAGGTGGAGGCTGCGGCGCACCGCCGCGTAGGTCTCCGGGTCCCGGTTCTCCCCCAGCATCACGGCGGCAGGGTCGCCCTTCAACCGCACGATCACGAAGACCACCAGGAGCACAAAAAGGATCGTGAAGATGCTCTGCACGAGGCGACCCAGGAGGTAGCGCTGCATCACTCACCACTTACATAGCGTGGGGGCGCGGCACAGCGCGCCCCCACGCTGCATGCCTAGCGGGGCACTATGTAGTTCAGGTTCCTGGGGTAGACCGACCACCCCTGGGTCATGGGGAACTCTTTGATCTTGTCGTTGCGGTAGGCCACGGTGTAGAGGGGATGGAATACCGGGAGGACGGATACCTCTTCCCCGACCAGAACGGCGTAGGCATCCACGATGGCCTTCAGGCGGGCGGCGGGGTCGGGAATAAGGCTGATGGGGTCGATCATCTTGTCCCACTCTGGGTTGGCATGAGAGGACTGTCCCCCCTTGGAGTGGATCCAGAAGGTGAGGTCGCGGATGGGGTCGTAGCCGATGTTGCGGCTATTGCTGACGTACATGTCGTAGCCCTGGTACTTTCTGGGTGTGAGCTCCGACATCGCCGCACCCTCGAGCTTCTCCCACTTCATGTCTATCCCGACGTCGGCCCAGTAGAGGCGGGTCGCCTCCATCCACTCGTCCGTGATCGCCGTCGTTCCTGACGAGTACGCGCCCCTGAGCTTCAGGCCGCCCGCGAAGCCCGCCTCCGCCAGGAGCTTCTTGGCCTTGGCCGGGTCGTAGGGATGGGGGGTTATCTTGTCGTTGTGGCCCACGAAGCCGGGTGCGATCAAGTCGTTGGCCTTGATGGCACTGCCCCGCCACAGCTTGTCAACCATGGTGTCTACGTCCTGGGCATACCAGAGGGCCTGGCGCACCCGCTTGTCCTTCATCGCCAGGTTGGCCGGCTGGGCCGTGACAGGCATAAGGATGAGGGTGTCCAGCGCCTTGATCAGCTCCAGGGTCACGTTGGGCATCTTCTTCACGTCGTCGAGCATCTGCGGGGGCACATACTCAACGATGTCCATTTGGCCCGTCTTGAGCATGGTCACCCTTGTAGTGGCGTCGGGGACGCTGACAGTCTTGAAGGTCTTTACCTTGGAGACCATCCCCCAGTAGCTCTCGTTGGCCTCGATGGTGAAGTAGTCATTGGTCTTGAGCTCGACGAACTTGTAGGGTCCGGTCCCGACGGGTTGGCGCTGCAAGTCGTTCCACGGGTTCGCCAGCGACTTGGTGTACTTCTCCGGGACCATGCCGAAGAACACGTCCATCCACCCGTCGGGCAGCTCGAAGAAGTAGGCGCCGAGGTCCATGCGCACGGTGTAGTCGTCTACCGCCGTAGTCTTCGACACTCTGTCGAGTTGGGTGCGGTACAGGTAGGGGCTGGGATGAGTGCGGCCGCGCTCAATGGTCCAGAGCACATCGCTGGCCGTAAAATCATCCCCGTTGTGGAACTTGACGCCCTTGCGCAGCTTCCAGGTGACGCTCTTGCCATCCGGGGCGAAGTCCCAGCTGGTGGCGAGGGCCGGCTCGATCTTGCCGCTCGGGGCGCGGTTGGTGAGGCCCTCGAAGATCCTGGTGTACCAGGTGGCGTAGTGGCATTGGGCCTGAAAGTGAGGGTCGAGGCCGACACCCGTGCCGCGCATGCCGACGTTCAGTTGGCCCGTGGGTACCACGCGGGCAGGCGCAGAGGTCGGCGTGGCGGCCGCTGTGGCCCTGGGGGCCGTGGTCGGGGATGGCTGCGGCGCCAGCCTGGTGGCAGTGGGCGCAGCCGCTCCCCCGCCACATGCGACCAGGACTGCCAGAGTTGGCGCCAGGGCGAGTCCAAGCATCTTGCGGTATGACTTCCTCACCTTTGCCTCCTTCCAAGTGTCAGCCTGAAAACAGAGCCGGGGATGCCTGATGGTAGTGGGTCTCATCCGCCGCAACAGTGGGTTCGGCCAGTTCGGCTTGGCAGAGCGTACGTCCATTGCATCTGCTGGCTCATGATGAAGGTAGCCTACTGTCCTAGTGAACTTGCATCATCTCGCGTCCGCGCCTCCGCGCCCGAATGATGAAATATGCCTACCAGAGTAGTGAACCCGCATCATGAGCGGCGGCTTGCACCCTGCCTTACTAGTGCAGCAGCATGCCGTGCCGAGCGGTGGCGGCGACGACATCCGCCAGATGCTAGATGGCGCCGTGTTTTATGGTGGGAGGTATGGGATGGAGTCGCTGGGCCTCTTCACTAGCAAGCTCCTAGTCGTTGACCTCACGCACGGTCGGGTGCGGAAGGAGCCTCTGGAGCGCCGCCTGGTGGAAGAGACCATGGGTGGACAAGGAGTCAACACCCGCCTCGCCTACGACCTCATCCCCGCCCGGGCCGACCCGCTGGGGCCGGAGAATGTGCTTATCTTCGGCGCCGGCGCCTTCGTGGGTACCATGGTGCCGGGCGCCGGGCGTATGGTCGTCAGCGGCAAGTCGCCCCTGAACAACTTCTATGCCAGCTCCAACTCCGGCACCTTCGCCACCATGCTCAAGTTCGCTGGCTATGACCACCTCATCGTCACTGGCAAGGCAGAGCGCCCCGTCTTCCTGAAGATCGTCGATGACGATGTGACCATCGAGGATGCTACCTTCCTCTGGGGCAAGGATACCTATGAAACCACGGAATCCCTCTGGCAGCGCTATCCGCAGGCGTGGGTGACCTGTATCGGCCCCGCTGGCGAGAACCAGGTGCCCTACGCCGTCATCATCAGCAACAAGTTCTCCACCAACGGCTCCGGCGGCCTGGGCGCGGTCATGGGCTCGAAGCTGCTCAAGGCCATCGTGGTCTACGGGAGCAAGGGCGTGGCCGCCGCCCAGCCCGGCCCCTTCATGGCGGAGAGCCGGAGGGCCATCAACGACCTGATGTCAGGCTATTACACACTCTGGTGGCGTGAGCTGGGCACGATGATCCAGATCCAGGATATGGCCGGGCCAGGCACCCAGGCCAGACGTGAGCGGGCCTCTGTGGACCTAGACCAATGGACCAGCATATTCCGGGGCCAGCTCCGTGTCAGGGAGATGGGCTGCCCCTCCTGCCCCGTGGCTTGCAAGCAGGTGCTGCAATATCCGGGCAAAGAAGAGTATTTTCCTGTTTCCTGCTCTATAGGCACGGTGACCGTGCCCTTTGTGGAGCATGCCCGCATCCCCCTGGACAGCCCGGAGGAGATCCTGCGCTGTGCGGAGACCGCCAACCGGCTGGGGCTGAGCGCCCTGGCAGGCCACGGCGGTGGCCCGGCCGTCCAGAACCTGATCGGGATGGCGATGAGCCTCTACGAGCAGGGTGTGCTCACGCAGGAGCAGACGGGTGGGCTGGAGCTGAGGCGAGGCGACGCGAAGCTGGTGCAGCGGATATTGCGAGAGATGGCCTACAAGGAGGGCTTCGGCGGCCTGCTGGCCCAGCCAGGGGGAGGGGTGGTAGGGTCGCTGGGCCTGGGTCCAGCCAAGCATTTTGTCCACAAAGGCCATTACATCGGCACCCACGATACGGGGGCGCTGTACGACGGCGGCAAACGCTGGACGGTGCTGCCCTTCGGCCAGATAGTGGACCCGAGGGGCGACGGCCCCGGCACAGCCTACGGCTCGCCCACCTGGCGGCCGGGACGCAATGCCGCCAGCCTGAAGCGTTACGGGCTCAGGATCGGCATCCATGCCGAGGACGTAGAGAAGGTCTTCACCGACGAGCGCGATGGCTACGACACCCCGCGCCTGGTCCACGCCAC
>JACQGV010000193.1 GCA_016199375.1 Chloroflexota bacterium
CTCCCTGGCCGCGGCCAGCACCTCCTGGCGCTCGTCGTGGACGCAGACCGGGGCGTGGGTGAATAGGGCCGGGGGCGTCCGGCCCGCCAGCTTGGCCCCGCGCGCGATAGCCGGCACGCAGACCTCCTTCAGGTACTTGCCCGGGCATACCCAACTGATGGCGCCGTCGCACTCGGCGCCGCACAGCTCGAAGGACTTCTCCCGCAGGGCGGAGGCCATGATCGGCAGGTCAACGGGCTTGGCGATGCGGGTGTGGGCCTTGTAATGCTTGCCGTCGAAGTCCACCGCCCCCTGGCGGAGCAGGGTCTTGACGATGTGCACGTACTCCCGCAGGTGACCCAGGGGCGCCTTGAACTCATAGCCGTAGGTGTCCTCGATGGGCTGCTTGTGGCCCGGCCCCAGCCCCAGGCGGAAGCGCCCCGGAGCCAGCCCGGCGATGGCCTGCGCCTGCTGGACGATGGCGATGGGGTGCCGGGGCCAGGTGGGAACGATGCACGTCCCCAGCAGGATGCGCTCGGTGCGGACGGCGGCGGCGGCGAGCATGGTGATGCTATCGGGGGCGGCGCCGCCCAGCGTCATCCAGGCGGCGGGGATCCCCATCTTCTCGAACCTTTGAATCGTCTCGACGACGGTGCTGGGCTCGCGGGAGACGACGGTTACGCCGATGCGCTTCTGGCTCATAGGACCTCCCTTTTGCTCTCCCCTCTTCTCATCACCTCGCTAAGGTCACCACATCTTCCTGCGAGCTACGGCACCGGCCAGCGGGGCGAGCACCAGCCACAGGGCTATGGTGACCACCATGGCCTTAGTGTAGCTGATCTTCGGCACTCCCAAGTCCGGGGCCAGGATGCCCCAAAACATCATGGTCAGCCAGGCGCTGAAGAAGAAGGCGGCTCCGGCGGCAGGGATGGCGAAGAAAGCTTTCATGTCATGTCTCCTTCGTTCAGCATCGCCGCGGGAACGCGGCGCAACGTCACACGATCCCTGCCCGGCGGAGCTGCACCAGCTCCTCGCGGCCCAGGCCCAAGCGCCCGCAGTAGACATCATCGTTGTGCTGCCCCAGCGCCGGCGCGGGCGAGCGCAGGCTGGCCGGGGTGCCGTTTAGCTTGTAGGGTGGCCCCGGGTATTTGACCGGCCCCGTGGCCGGGTGCGCCACCTCCACAAAGTACTCCCGCGCCGCGATCTGCTCCGACCGGAACAGGTCGGCGGTGGTGTTCACCGGGCCGATGGGGAAGCGGTGGTCGAAGGCCAGGCGGTAGACCTCGGCCTTGGTGAGGCCACGCGCCCAACTGGTCATCCATGGCTTGAGGGTGGGCCAGTGCTCCCTGATTGCGACCGTCTCCAACCGGGCGGGATCGCCCCCCATGGCCGCCCGTAGCCCAGGATCGCTCGCGAAGTCGGGCCCCAGGACGGCCCGGAAGAAGGCCAGCCACTGGTACTCCTCCCGGTTGCCGTTGACCACATAGCCATCCTGGCAGGGCAGGAAGTCCACCGCGAAGCCGGTGCCTGTCCGGCTCCCGAAAAGCTGCTGGTACATGCCCTTGGGGTCGTGGGTGTAGTAGGCGATCTCCATCCGGAAGAAGCTGGCCAGCGCCTCCTGGGCCGAGATGTCCACATGCTGCCCGCGGCCGGTCCAATCGCGGTGGAAGAGGGCGAACATGGTGGCCATGGCGGCCGTCAGCCCCGCTACGAAGTCGGCCTGGCGGCCGCCCGGGCGCACCGGCGGATAGAGCTCCGGGTCGCGCACCTTGCCCTGGGTGCCACGAGCGATCCCGGAGACGTGGGCCGCTACCAGGTCGGTGGCCTGATAGTCCCGGTGCGGCCCCGTCTGGCCGAAGGACGTGATGGAGGCGACCACCAGCCGCGGGAACTGGTGCGCCAGGCCCCGGTAGCCCAGCCCCAACCGGCGGGCGAGCCGGGGCGGGTGGTTCTCGACCAGGACATCCGCGTCCGCCAGGAGGCGCTGGAAGAGCTGGCGGCCCGAGGGGGCCGCTAGGTCCAGGGTCACACCCAGCTTGCTGGTGTTCAGGTAGAGAAAGAGGCCGCTGGCAGCGGGGCCGGGGGTGTCGTCGCCGAACGGCGCCCAGCGCCGGGCCTGGTCGCCCAGGGCGGGCGGCTCGACCTTGATGACCTCAGCCCCCAGGTCGGCGAGGAGCTTGCCGCAGTAGGGGCCTGAGACCCCCTGGCCGTACTCCACCACCTGCACCCCAGCGAGGGCGCCGGGGGCTCTGGCCTCTGGCATCCTTACCTCCTGATGCGCGGACGCTGCTGCTGGGAGCCTAGGTGGCCCGGTGGCTCTCGATGAAGTCAATGCTCTTGCGGTACCAGTCCTCGCTGATCCAACGCCGCGTCATGTAGTAGTTCAGCATGATCGGCAGGCGCAGCAGAGAGATGAGGTTGATGCCCTCCCGCTGCAGCCGCTGGTGCCCCCCCTGGTCGCGGTCAATGAGGACCACGGCGTCGCTGACCACCAGGTCGTGGCTGCGCAACACCTGGGCCGACTCCAGGATGCTGGTGCCCGAGGTGATGAGGTCGTCTATGATCAGCACCCGCTCGCCGGGATCAAACAGCCCCTCCACGATTTTCCGCTTGCGGTCGGGCTGGGGGCGGGCGTAGATCATGGGCTTCTTGGTGCGCAGGGAGAAGACACTGGCCAGGTGCAGGCCGCCGTAGGGCACCCCGGCCACCAGATTGAAGGGCTGGCACTCGGGCCGGCGCATGTTCTGCCGCGCCCGAATCTCGCTGTCCATCACCGTGGCCACCCGACGCAGCAGGGCGGGCTTGCTGATCAGGTGTCGGGGGTTCACATAGACAGGCGAGCCGACGGTGCGTCCGACCGTGAACTCGCCGAAGCGCACCGCGCCCAACTCCCAGAGCGCCTTGGCCAGCCACAGGTTGCCCGCCAGGATCGCAGGACGTTCAGCCACAGCACACTCCAAAGGTCAGGATCAACAGATAAAGTGGCCCCGATTATAGCTGGGGATGACATCCCTGGCAAGGCAGGCAGCCACCTCACCCTACAGCAGCTCCTGGGCAACCAGCGCTCGGAAGGGAGGTGCAGGTGTCCCGCAGGCAGTGAACGAGCACATGCTGAGCGAGCACACTTCCTTGACACCAGGTAGGAGCAGCACTAGAATCTGAGCGCGGCGGCCCCGTGGTGTAGCGGCCTAACATGCCACCCTGTCACGGTGGAGATCACGGGTTCGAATCCCGTCGGGGTCGCCAGATGCTCCACCGATAGCCCCCCTCATCAGGACTTGCACACGTGGCCGACCCCGAAGGTCGGCGCGTTCAGATTGCCCGTCAACCTGTCGCCCCTCAAGTGCAACATGCGCGTGGCTGGCTGCCAGGCAGCTTCGAGACCCCTCCTCGGCGGGGGGGGAACCAGGCTTGGGCGCTAGCCGCCGCGCAGGGCGGCCAGGGTGCATTGCCCGGGGTCAACGTCGGGCCGGAAGGCGGTGAAGATGGGGAACCGCAGGTGCCCGCCCTCGGTCAGCTCGCCATACTTCACCTGCACAACCAACCGGGGCTCGCACCAGTACAGAAACCGCGGCACCGCCGGCGGCTCGGCGAAGGGACAGACGGGCGTGTGCAGCTGGCTCAGTATCGAGTAGGCCGACTTGAGGTCGTCGGCGCCGAAGCCTCCGCCGACGCTGCCCAGGAAGCGCAGGGCCTTGCCTTCGTACGCCCCCAGGAGCAGACCGCCGAACAGCTCCTTGCGCTGGCCTCCGCCGAAGCTGTACCCGCCCACCACCAGGTTGGCCGTGCGCGAGACCTTCACCTTGAGCCAGTGACGGCTCCTCTTACCGGGGTAGTAGAAGCTGTGCTTGTCCTTGGCGACCATCCCCTCCAGGCCGAGGGCCGTGACGGCCTGGTAGAAGGCGACCCCCAGGCCCTCCTCGAAGTGGCAGAGGTGGACAGTGGCGCTGGGGCGCACGGTCTGGTTTAGATGGCCCTTGCGCCTCCAAAGAGGCTCGCCGAGCAGCGGGCGGTACCCCCGGTAGACGATGTCGAACAGCTCGTAGCTGACCGCTGTCTTTTGCCCGGCGCCCTGTCTCTGCAGGCGCTGCATCACCAGCGGCAGCCTGGGCAGGCCCTCCTTGTTCAGCGAGACCAGCTCGCCATCCAGCACCACGCCGTCGGCGCGGACGGCCCGCGCCAGGCCCGCGGCCACATCGGCGAAGGGCTGGGTTATGTCCTGGAGGCTGCGGCTCTGGAGACGGACCTGGCCCCCAGAGATGAAGGCCAGGGTCCTGATGCCGTCCCACTTGACCTCGAAGATCTTCTCGGGGGAATCGAAGGGCTCGGACGCCATGGTGGCCAGCATCGGCTCCAGGCGTTGGGGGAACGCCTCGGGCCCCGCCGCCTTCAGGGGAGATGGCGCCGCCATCTAACTGGCCTTCCGCCTCTTGAGCCGGGGGGCCTCGGCCGCGGCGCTCTCTGGGGGCGCCGCGATGGCGGCGGCCCGCTCCTTCTTGGCCGCCTCGATGCTGGCCTTCAGGGCCTCCATGAGGTCGCGGACCTTGCCCGTGGGAGGGGCAGGCGAGGCCGCGATAGGCTGCGCGGCGCCCAGCTTGGCCTCGATCACCTGCGTGAGGGTGGCGCGGTACTCGTCGTGATAGCTCTCGATCTCCAGGGGGCCGGTGAGCTGGTCAATGAGGGTGTTCGCCATCTTCAGCTCCGGGGCGCTCACCTTTACCTGGTCCTCGGGCAGGTTCAGCTCCTTGGTGCCGCGCACCTCGTCGGCGTAGTACATCGTCTCCATGGCGAGCCCAGGTCCAAATGGGCGCAGGCAGCAGAGGTGCTCCTTCTGCCGCAGCGAGACCTTGGCGATGGCCACCCGGCCCGTGTCGTGCAGCGCCTGCTTGAGCAGGTAGTAGGGCTTCAAGCCCACGCCATCCGGCTCCAGCATATAGGTGCGCTCGAAGTAGATGGGGTCTATGCTGGACAGCTCCACGAACTGGGTGATCTCGATGGTATGCAGGGAGGGCACCGGTAGCCCTTCGAAGTCGGCCTCCTCCATGGGCACGAACTGGTCCTTGGAGTACTCGTAGCCGCGCACCGTCTCGGCCGCCTCCACGTCCGCCTCGCACTGGGGACAGTAGCGCCTCTGCCGCAGCCGGGAGTGGCAGGCGCGGTGCAGCGTGACGAAGGACACGTCCTTGCTCTCGGTGGCGATGTAGAGCTTGATCGGGATCGCCACCATCCCGAAGCTGATGGCGCCCTTCCAGATAGCCCGCTGTGGCATCGTGGACCTCCCGACGGCACCCTGCGCGGAGCGCCGACCATACGGCGTCGCGGATGGACGGCCCCGCGCTGGCGGCGGCAGGGCCGGTAAGCATATAGTATACATCGCTGCTGAACAAGGTTTTAGACCAACGGCTGTCCTCCTCCGTGTTTGGAGGGAGTTTGAGGCGACTGGGGCCCTGCGCCTAGCAGGATGCTGAAAAGCCGCTACGAACCATCCCCAAATGCTACAGGTCCGGCAGCGGCTGGCGGGACTCCACCAGGCCGGCGGCTACGTCGCCCAGGGCGGCCAGCCGCGCGGGCATGTTGCGCAGGGTGAACTGGCCCGGCGTGATGTCGCCCGAGGCTACTTCCCGCCAGGTCAGCGGCGCCGACACCGGCCCCTGCGGCAGCGGCCTGACGCTGTAGATCGAGGCGGTGGACCTGCCGTAGCCGACCTGGTTGTGATCCACCAGCACCTTGTCCACGCGCCGGCTGCGGGTGTAGTCCATGGTGAACAGGTCGCGCCGGTGCTCGCACAGGACCCGCGCGACGGCGATCACCCAGGTGTGCACCTCCTCGAACCCGTAGCGGGGCTGGATGCCCACCAGCACGTGGAGGCCGTTGGCGCCGCTGGTCTTGGGCCAGCTCTGCACCCCCAGCCGGTCCAGCGCCTCCTTCACCACCAGCGCGGCCTCGCAGATGCGCCGGAAGGGCACCTGGGGCCCGGGGTCGAGGTCGAAGAGCGCCAGGTCGGGGTGGAGCAGGTCGCCCCGGCGCGCCAGCCAGGGGTGCAGCTCCACCGAGTCCTGGTTGACCACCCAGAGCAGGTCGGCGGCGTCCTCCACCACGGGGGCGGCACCCTCCTCCAGGTCAACCCGGGGCAGCCAGGCCGGGGCCTGGGGCGTGAGCCAGCGGCGGTGATAGGGGCGCCCCTGGATGCCGTGGGGGAAGGCCTTGATTATCAGCGGGCGGCCTCGGATGTGCGGCAGCAGGGCCGGCGCGATTTGCAGATAGTACTGGAGGAGCTCGGCCTTGGTGATCCCGTCCTGGGGGAAGAGGACCTTGGAGGGATGGGTGATGCGCAGCGGCTTGCCCGCCACCTCGAATACGAGGGCCTCTTCCCCCTGCGCTGGTTGCGCCATGACGAGTCCTGCGGCGTGCAGCCCGCGCCGCTAGGAGCGCCCGGGCGCCTTGGGCGCGCTCTCGCCCTGGTACAGCGCGGCGCCGTTCCCGTTCACCTCGCGCCAGTGGGTGTGGGCCAGGGTGTGCATGACGAAGACGGTCTGCATGGCGCTCCACTGGCCCTGGGCGTCGAGGGTCTGGTTGATGGCCTCCTTGGTGAGCTTCAGGCCGAAGAGGGGCTTGTCCGCGATCTTCTTGGCCATCTCCTCGGTGTACTGCCGCAGCTCGGCACGCGGGACCACGTGGTTCACCATGCCCCACTGGTGCGCCTCCTGGGCGGTGAACCAGTCGCCGGTGTAGAGCACCTCCCGCGCCCGGCGGTGGCCCAGCTCCCAGGGATGGCCGAAGAACTCCACGCCAGGTATGCCCCAGCCCACCACCAGGTCGCGGAAGCGGGCGTCGTCGGAGGCGACGATGATATCGCAGACCCAGGCCAGCATGAGGCCGCCGGCGATGCAGGCGCCCTGCACCTCGGCGAGCATGGGCTTGGGGATGTTGCGCCAGCGGCGGCACATCTGGAGGTAGATCTCCTCCTCCACCGCCATCGGGCCCTCGGCGCCCTTGGCCCCGTAGTTCTGCCAGGTGCCGACACCCTGGAAGGCGCGGGGGCCGCCCTTCATGTCGTGGCCGGAGGAGAAGTGAGGCCCCTCGCCGGCGAGGATGATGACCTTGACCTGGTCGTCGGCGTTGGCGCGGTCGAAGGCGGCGTTGAGGTCGTAGGTGAGCTGGGTGTTCTGGGAGTTGCGCGTCTCCACGCGGTTCATGGACACCCGGACGATGTCCGGCGTGACGTGGCGGTAGAGGACGGTCTCGAAATCGTGGTCGCGGGGGTCTGCCATGGCTGCTCCTTTCTGCGAGGCGTTGGCTGTGGCGCCGCCGCTGGGGGGATTGTACGCCCCGCAAGCGGGGCGCTCAACAAGGGCCCCCTCACCCTCGCCCTCTCCCAGAGGGAGAGGGTAGACCTAGCTGCCGGTGGCCCATCCTTCGACAAGCTCAGGATGAGCGGCTGATGATTCCTACGCTGACGTGGGCGAAGGCGGGGCGGGCTCGTCCCTCTTCAGGTCTGCCAACAGCTTCTTCAGCGCCTTGTCGTACTCCTCAGGGGTTGTCCAGCGGCGGAAGTCCTCGATGACGCGACTCTCGCGGAGGAGGCGGGCGTAGAGGTCGCCGCTGTTGTACACAGTGTCGTCAATGGCGACGGGGAAGAGCACGAGCCTGCCGGTCGCCCGTTCCTTATCCCAGCCCTCCTTGATCTCTTTGCGCACCGGCTCGCTGGCCAGGGAGTGCGCCGAGCACACCACCATGACCTTGTCGTAGAGGCGGACGCCGCGGTCGAAAATCTCCTCCTTCAAGCCGCGGCCGCCGCGGGCGTCGGCGGGGAAGTACCAGCAGCGGACACCCCCAGCCTGGAGGTCGTTGTGGAGCCGGTCGCAGAAGAGCTGGTCCTGGGCAGAGTGGGCGATGAAGCAGGTGTAGTACTCGATGGGTTTCTTGGCCATGGACTGGATGTAGCCGATCCACTCCTCAGGCACGCCGCAGCCGCGCAGAAACGCCTCCGGCAGGCGGCCCTTCGACCTGAAGATGGTGTCTATCCCAACCGTCGAGGGGCCGACATGGCGGACAGTTTCCAAGCCCTTCGTCTCGCTCAGGTCCACGTTTGCGAAGGTCGTGAAGCCGCAGCCGGCTTCCTTCAGGTTGGCCCCGCGCAGGTTGGCCCCGCGCAGGTTGGCCCCGCGCAGGTCGGCCCCGCGCAGGTCGGCCCCGC
>JACQGV010000185.1 GCA_016199375.1 Chloroflexota bacterium
CGCCTTTGTGAAACCAGCCTTCAGGGGTGCGCCCACCCGGCGCAGAAGGGAGGCCAAGGACGCAGAGTCGGCCTGAGGCCCCCGCCAGGACAGCGGCAGGACGCGGATCGAAGCAGGAAGGTGAGGAGCTAGGAGTCATGGTTCAGCCCGCAACCATCCAAGCAGACACGCCCCGGGAGGAGCTGCGCCGGGCCATCCGCCAGGAATACACCGCGGTGGCCATGCAGCCCTCCCGCGGCTTCCACTTCCACACCGGCCGCCGGCTGGCCCGGATGCTGGGCTACCGGGACGCCTGGCTGGCGGGCCTTCCCCAGGGCTCTCTGGAGTCCTTCGCCGGCACCGGCAACCCCTTCAGCCTGGGCGTGATCCGTCCGGGCGAGCGGGTGGTGGACGTGGGCTGCGGCGCCGGCTTCGACAGCCTGATTGCCGCCCGCATGGCGGGCCCTGCGGGGCGGGTGATAGGCATAGACATGACCCCGGCCATGCTTGACAAGGCTAGGCGCGCCTCCGCCGAGGCCCATCTAGCCAACGTAGAGTTCCACCAGGCCTACGCCGAGGCTATTCCCGTGCCCGCTGCCTGGGCGGACGTGGTCATCTCCAACGGGGTGCTCAACCTCATCCCCGACAAGCTCAGTGCCCTTCAGGAGATGGCGCGGGTGCTCAAGCCTCACGGCCGGCTGCAGATCGGCGACATCCTAGTGCAGCAGGCGGTGCCCGACAGCGCCAAGCGCGAGATAGACCTCTGGACCGGCTGAATCGCCGGCGCTCTGCTGGAAGCAGAGCTACAAGCAACCGTGGTGGCGGCCGGTTTCGTGGACTTCGAGATCGCCTGGAAGGGCGACGTCTTCAGCGCTGCGCCCCAGCAGTCCAGCGCAGCCGAGTTCGGCACGTTGGGTATCAACTTCCGCGCCCGGAAGCCCCGCCACCAGGCTGAGTGGGAGGCGGCGCTAGCCGCCCTGAGCTGCGCGGCGCCCTCCACGCCCTTGTAGGGCAGCACCAGCGCCGAAAACAGTCCTGGGACAGGCACAGCAGCCCGAGAAACTGAAGGAGGACTAACCCGATGGCCACCATACTCTATTACAGCACCAACGGCTCGGAGAACCCCACCAAGGCGGCGCTCCCCTTCCTGAGCGCTAACGGGGCCGTGGAGGCGGGCTACCAGGCCCAGATCGTCCTCTTCGGCGACGCCGTCGTCGTTATGAAGGACGCTGTAGCCAACAGCGTCGTGCCGGTGGGCTGGCCGCCCCTGAAGGAGCTGCTGGCCACGACCATCAGGAACAAGGTCCCTATCTATGTCTGAGGGGGCTGCTCTGTCGCCCGTGGGGTGACGGAAGAGGACCTGAAGGGCAAGAACGCCCGGTTCACAAATCAAAAGGAGGTGGCCACGCTGGTCGTGGCCGCCACCAACGTCGTCTCGTCCTGAGTTCGCGTGCAGGCTTTCAGGCGGAGGGGAGTAGCCCACATGGCCAAGGGATTCGACCAGAAGAAGAAAGAGGCGTTTGCCGGACAGATGGTCAGCGCGCTCAACGGGATGGCGCTGGGACTGATGACCAGCGTGGGCCACAAGACCGGCCTTTTCGACGTCATGGCCGGCCTGCCTCCTTCGACGAGCGGGCAGCTAGCTCAGGCGGCAGAGCTGAACGAACGCTACGTGCGGGAGTGGCTCGGCGCCATGGTAGCCGGACGCATCATCGAATACGAGCCTGCTGGCGGAACCTACCGGCTGCCGCCGGAGCACGCGGCGTCTCTGACCCGGGCGGCAGGGCCTGACAATCTGTCCGTCTTCGCCCAGGACCTCGCGCTGCTGGGGACCGTGGAGGAACGCATTGTGAAGTGCTTCCGCAAGGGAGGCGGGGTGCCCTACTCCGCCTACCGCGGCTTCCAGGAGCTGCAGGCCCAGGAAAGCGGGCAGGTGTTGGACGCCACGCTGCTCCAGGCAACCATCCCACTCGTCCCCGGCCTGGTCAAGCGCCTCCAGGCCGGCATAGACGTCGCCGACGTCGGCTGCGGCCAGGGGCACGCCATCAACCTGATGGCGAAGGCCTTCCCCCAGAGCAAGTTCAGCGGCTTCGACTTCTCTGCAGAGGGGATTGCCGCAGCCCGGCGAGAGGCCGCCGCCCAGGGTCTCTCCAACGCCCGCTTCGAGGTCAAGGATGTGGCAACCCTGGCGACACCCCGCCGATTTGACCTCATCACTGCCTTCGACGCCATCCACGACCAGGCCCACCCCACGCAGGTCTTGAAAGCGATCTCCCGGGCCCTGCGCCCCCACGGGACCTTCTTGATGGTCGACGTCGCCGCCTCTAGCAACCTCGCCGACAACCTGGAGCACCCGCTGGCGCCCTCGCTGTACACCTTCTCTTGCCTGCACTGCATGACGGTCTCGCTGGCGCAAGGAGGGGAGGGGTTGGGCGCGATGTGGGGCGAGCAAAAGGCGCGGCAGATGCTGGCCGAGGCGGGGTTCGCGCGGGTTGAAGTCAAGCAAATCCCCGGCGATGTCCTCAACAGCTACTACATCGCTACGAAGGGCTAGTGGAGGGCAGGGTTGGCCCTGACAACGAGCCTAGCGAAATACCCTATCTATGACCCCACAATGGCCCTTGCTCCAACTCCGGTGACGGCCCTATCCTTGGGGGCAGCCCCGGCAAGGCAGCGGGCAGCAGAACGGCCATCGGAGGTGGGCACACATGGCTCCCAAGACCATCCTCATAGTCGGCGGCGGCATCGGCGGCATAGTGGCGGCCAACGGGCTGGCGCGGCGGCTCCGACCCGAGCACCGGATAATCCTCGTGGATAAGACTGCGCGCCACGAGTTCGCCCCCTCATTCTTGTGGGTGATGGTCGGCGCCCGCCGCCCAGCGCAGGTTGCCACTGACCGGCGGCGCCTGCTCCACCACCGGGTGGAGTTCGTCCAGGCCGAAGTCACACAGATAGACACGGGCGCACAGCGAGTGCGGGCAGGCGAACGCGACCTTCCCTACGACTACCTGGTGCTCGCCCTGGGCGCAGGCCTGGCGCCGGAGCGGGTGCCGGGGCTGGCGGGCGCCTACCATACCTCATACACCCTGGACGGCGCAGCCCACCTCTGGGACGCGGTCCAGAAGTTCCCCGGCGGCCGCGTGGCCGTGGTCGTCGCCGGCCTGCCCTTCAAGTGCCCCGCCGCGCCCTACGAGACAGCCCTCCTGTTGCAGGCAGCCCTCGCGGCCCGCAAGGTGAAGGCGCAGCTGGACCTCTTCACCCCGGAGCCGCTGCCCATGCCGGTGGCCGGGCCGACGGTGGGCGGCCAGCTGCGGGCCCTCGTGGAGGAGGCGGGCATCGCCTATCACCCTCTTGCCAGGCTCGTGAGCGTGGACGCCTCCCAGCGGGAGCTAGCCTTCGAGAACGCCCCCAGCGCGCCCTACGATCTCCTCGTCGCCATACCGCCCCATGCCGGGCCGCAGGTGGCACGCGAGGCGGGGCTGGCTAACGAGGCGGGGTGGGTCCCCGTGGACGGCGCCTCCCTCAAGACCAAACAGGCCAACATCTTCGCCCTGGGCGACGCGGCGGTCATACCGCTCGCGGGGCGCTGGAAGCCCAACATGCCCCTCGTCCTGCCCAAGGCGGGCGTCTTCGCCCACGCCCAGGGCGAGGTCGTCGCCGCCAACATCGCCACGGAGCTGGCGGGGCAAAGGCCCACGGCTGCCTTCGATGGCTACGGCTACTGCATGGTAGAAACCGGCCACAGCGTGGCCGCCATGGGAGCGGGCAACTTCTTCGCCACCCCCAGCCCCAGCATCAAACTGGAGCGGCCCGGCGTCCGCTGGCACTGGGGCAAGGTGCTGTTTGAGAGATACTGGCTATCTACCGGCCTGGCGCGCCAGTCCTATCGCACCTTTATCCAGATTGGGGCAAGGGCCAGCGGGCTCGACATCCGGCTGTGAGCGGGGCGGCGGCATAGGTCACACTCGGGCCGAGAGGGGCGCAAGGAATGTTCGTAGAGCAGTTCGTGGACGAGGGCCTGGGCAACTCCGCCTATCTGGTAGGCGCCCGCGAGGCCAGGGTAGCAGCGCTGATCGACCCCCTGCGCGACGTGGACCGCTACCTGGCCGCCGCCCGGCGCCGGGGGGTGAGCATCGCCTATGTTCTGGAGACGCACCTGCACGCCGACTTCGTCTCCGGCGCCCGGGAGGCGGCGGCTCAGACCGGCGCCGTCATCGGCGCCAGCGCCAGGGCTGGGCTGGGCTTCGACCACCGCCGGCTGGTGGAGGGCGACCGCATCCCCCTGGGCGACCCTTCGACAGGCGCGGGACGGGGCCTGGCGCTCGGCGTGCTGGCGACGCCCGGACACACCCCCGAGCACATCTCCTTCAC
>JACQGV010000186.1 GCA_016199375.1 Chloroflexota bacterium
GGAAGATCGGAGTCTGGGCGGTCTTCGGGCCGGGCACCCCCACCGACCAGATCATCGCGGCCGTGCGCAAGGCGGTGGAGGAGCGGCGGAAGAAAGGATAGCCGGGCCTCAACAATTGTTCCTGCGCCGTCGAGTCCGCTGGGGTCAAGGGGCCAGTTCAAGGTAGCCGCGGCCCCTTCGCCGTTACTTGAGGCAGCCTCGGCCTTTTCACTTGCGTCTGGTTGCGCCCCGCAAAAGTCCCAGCTCGACTCAATGCCCCGCGCGGTCATCTGCCCGCCTCTCCGAGGCCAGCCGCTGGGAGGTGGCGGCCTCCTTCGAGGCGTGCTGGAAATGCCGCCCCGTCACCACGAAGCCCGTGTAGTCGAGCTGAGGGGTTGCGGCCGCGCCCGCCGCTCGGGACCGGTCCAGGAAATCACGGATCGCCTGCATGGTCGCCTCGCGGCAGAGCCCCTCCAGGTCGGAGCCGGTCCAGCCTTCGGTCTGGGCTGCGAGGGCGGCCAGGTTTACGTCGGGCGCCAGGGGCTTGCCGCGGGTGTGTATATCCAGGATCTGGTGGCGGGCGGACTCGTCGGGACGGGGCAGCTCCACCACCAGGTCGAAGCGGCCCGGCCGCAGGAGCGCCCGGTCTATCATGTCGGGGCGGTTGGTGGCGCCCAAGACCACCACCCCGCGCAGCTCCTCGATGCCGTCCAGCTCGGCCAGGAACTGGCTCAGCACCCGGTCGGAGACGTGGGAGTCACCGGCGCCGCCGGTCCGCCGGGGGGCCAGGGCGTCGAGCTCGTCGAAGAAGACGATGCAGGGGGCGGCCTGGCGCGCCTTCTTGAACACCTCGCGCACGCCCCGCTCGCTCTCCCCCACCCACTTGGAGAGGAGCTCGGGCCCCTTGACGGAGATGAAGTTCACCTCGCTCTCCCGAGCGAGGGCCTTGGCGACCAGGGTCTTGCCGGTGCCGGGCTCCCCCACGAGCAGGATGCCCTTGCGGGGGGTGACGTGGGCCTGCTCGAAGAGGGCCAGGTGTTGCAGCGGCCACTCGATGGTCTCCTGGAGCAGGCGCTTCACCTCCGGCAGGCCGCCCACGTCGCTCCACCTTACCTCGGGCACCTCGGTGAAGACCTCGCGGATGGCCGAGGGCTCCACCTCCTTCAGGGCTTCGAGGAAGCGCTCCTGGGCGACCTCCAGCTTCAGGAGCTTCTCATAGGGAATGTAGTCGGCGGTGAAGTCTATCTCCGGCATCAGGCGACGGAAGGTGCTCATGGCCGCCTCCCGGCAGAGGGCCTCCAGGTCGGCGCCCACGAAGCCGTGGGTCAGGGATGCCAGCCGCTCCATCTCCACGTCCGCCGCCAGGGGCATGCCACGGGTGTGGATGCGCAGTATCTCCAGCCGCCCGCGCTTGTCGGGGATGCTGAAGGCCAGCTCGCGGTCGAAGCGGCCCGGGCGGCGCAGGGCGGGGTCCACAGCGTTGGGGATGTTGGTGGCGCCGATGACGATTACCTGGCCCCGGCTCTTGAGCCCGTCCAGCAGCGCCAGGAGCTGCGCCACCACCCGCTTCTCCACCTCCCCGTGGACCTCCTCGCGCTTGGGGGCGATGGCGTCTATCTCGTCTATGAAGATGATGCTGGGCGCCTCCCGCGTCGCCTCCTCGAAGATGGTGCGCAGGTGGGCCTCGCTCTCCCCGTAGAAGCGGTGCATGATCTCGGGGCCGTTGATGTGGATGAAGTGGGCCTCGGTCTCGTGGGCCACCGCCTTGGCCAGGTAGGTCTTGCCGCAGCCTGGCGGCCCGTAGAGCAGGACGCCCCGGGGCGCCTCGATGCCCAGGCGCTCGAAGACCTCCGGGTAGCGCAGGGGCAGCTCCACCATCTCCCGGATGCGCGCGACCTCCTTCTGGAGCCCTCCGATGTCCTCATAGGAGACAGCGGCGCGCTCCTCCCGCTGCTCGGTGGCGCTGGCGCGGCGCACCTCCACCTCGGTGTCGCGGGCCACGGCCACGGGCCCCGGCGGCTCGGTGGCGGCGACGGTGAACTCCTGGGGCTTGGTGCCAAAGAGCTTGATCCGCACCCGGTCCCTAGCCACCAGGGGCAGGCCGCGCAGGAGGTGGGCGATGTAGCGGGTATAGTGGCCGCGGCGCACGGCCTTGGAGACGCTCTCCGGCTGGAGGGTGAGGAGCCTGGCGGGCTGGACCAGCACCTTGCGCACGCTCACCTTGTCGTCCAGGCCGGCCCCGGCGTTGGCCCGGATGATCCCGTCTATGCGGACGGCCCCGCGGCGGACCTCGCGTCCAGAGGCCGGCTGGACCAGGGCCACCGTGGTGTGCTTGCCCGTCAGCTCCGCCACGTCGTTGCGGCGGAGGCCCAGCCGGCGCATGTCCCCCCGCGACAGGCGCGCCAGGCCCAACCCCACGTCCGGCTGCAGCGCCTCCATGACCCGGAGGGTCAGAGCCTGCCCTGAGCTTGCCGCAGGGCGTTCCGTGGCCGGGGCGCCGGATGGCTCCTTGACCGAGAGCTCACCAACCAAGGCAATCACCGCCTCTATCGGAATCGCTGTAGCGCCAGTCTAGCTCTTTCTTTCGCCGGGCGTCAAAGGTGGGGGGACGGCCGGGCGAGGCCGTGACCATAGGCTCCGTCACCCGCCCGCGCTACCGCCGGGTGGCCGCCGGCGGCCCTCTGAGGATGGCATGGGTGCTAGGCTTGTGGTTCGACAAGCTCACCACGAGCAAAACAGGTGCGACGGGTCACCGCGGGATGAATCCCGCGGCATCTCGCCCGCGGCCGTCGTGGTTTCACCGAGGCAGGTGTCCGCTGCTAGAGACGTTTCTCTGGTTCCTCTGTCGGTTCAAGCACGTAGACTAGCAAGGAGCGCTGTTCGTAGCCCGGGGCGACGCCCGGGACCCAAGGAACGTACCTGTCGTGCCTGCCGACGGCGATGAAAAGCCTTCCGGTCTCGCTCTCCCGCAGAGTCAGCGAGAGCAGCCACCTTTCGGAGCGGTCCGATCCGAGGGTTAAAGGCGGGGAGACCAACTGGAACTGGCCTCGACTGTGGGCGAAGACTCCGAGGGCTGGTCGCTCCTCGCCTTCCTGACTGAACTCCGCCACGAACAGCAGCTCTTCTCTCATTGTGAAGCTCATTGTGTACTGGGACCAGTTGCGGGGTAGCGTGGTCACTTCGGACTGCTGGCCCCCTGGGGACAGCGTTGTGAGTCTTATTATCCCGGGTTTTCCCTCCGGGGCTGAATCAGAGTAGGTCAGCACCACTTTGCCCAGGGGCGAGATGCTGAGACGCAGGCCAGGCCCGACTGAGCTGGCTACGCTCCAGGTTTTTGTTTCGCCCACGCGCACCGGTGGACGCCAGGAGCCATCGGGGTTCGCGCTGGCGTACCAGATGGTGTATTCGTGCAATGTCCAGGCTTTGCAGGGCACGTCTCGTCGGCACCCGCTGGTGTCGTATTCAAGGAGCTTGCCCCGTTCCCACCAGGCGGCGTGGGCGGTACCGGAGCCGTCCAATACCTGGACTCCAGGCTTGGTCCCAGGCGATTGGGAAACAGCGCGCCACGCCCCCGCTGCCGGGGCCCACACTGTGTGGTGCAGTCCGCCAGAGGTGCTCATGACCAGGTGTACACTGCCCAGCGAGTCCAGAACGAAGCAGCAGTATGGGGAAAGCGGGTATGGCGGATCCGGCAATTGGCCCCCCGCTGGAATGCCGTCCGGACCTACAGCCAAATAGAAGAGAACATGTTCTAAAAATGGCGTCTGCTCCGACCACACGATGGCCAGAGTCCCGTTATCCAACTGCGTGGCAGCCACGCTAGACGCGAAGGCGGGTTTGGATACGAGGTGGCTGCGTGGGCTCGTGCCCAAGAAGAGGGAGTAGGTAGCAGTGTAGAGGTCCAAGGTCGGCGTCCTCCCCCAGTCCGTCAACGGCTTGCCACGCCAGATGAACCGCAGGGTGTCGTCCCCCGCAGGGAAGGCCTCAACCAGGCTTAGCTCAGGGCCTGAGACGAGCACCGCCGGACCTTGGACTAACTGATAGGCCGGAGTGCGAGGGGCAGGTGCCGACGCAGGGTCAGCCGCCGGCATTGGAGTCGAGGCCACAGACATCAAGGCAGCCAGCACCGTCAGTAAGGTATGATACCAGCCTGGTCTCATAGGGGCCTCCCCATGCCGGGCGTGCGACTACCGGCGACTAGGGTGTTCCCGCGCCACAAGTATAGGACACGTCAGTCTCCTAGTTCTGAGCCTCCCACACCGCATCGCCGTCCATCTCGACCCTTAAGACCCGCGCTTGCAGCAGCTCCCGCGCCGGGCAGCGCAGCAGGTCTCGGTCCCAGACGACTCGGTCACGCCCGATCTCCTCACCCTGGCCCTCTCCCAGTGGGAGGGGGGAGGGTGAGGGCTCCAGGGCCTGGGCTGCGCTGGTGAAGAGCGCCAGCGCTTGCTTTCCGTTGGCCCGCTCCCGCAGGCCCAGGGCAGCGCCGGTGGCGTCGCGGCGC
This sequence comes from Chloroflexota bacterium, assembly GCA_016199375.1. GTDB lineage: Bacteria > Chloroflexota > Dehalococcoidia > SHYM01 > SHYM01 > JACQGV01. Next base: position 4,484 of record JACQGV010000186.1, read on the forward strand.
GCGACGGCGACGTAGAGGGCCGGGCGCGGGTCCGGCGGCGTGACCGGCGCATCCGAGCCCGCTGCTACCAGGAGCCCCGACTCCAGGAGCGAGCGCAGGCGATAGAGCATTTGCCGCTCGGCGCGCGGCACCTGGGCCCGGTAGCGTTCCCCCGAGTGCCAGATGAAGGCGGGGTTGGTGACCACGGCCACGCCCAGGCGCTGCCAGCGCCTGTCGAGCGCGGGCGGCAGCAGGGAGCCGTGCTCCAGCCGGTCCGGTACCCGCAGCGCCGGCGGCCGGGCGGGCCGGGCCGCCTCCAGCGCCCGCAGCGCGGCCTCCGCGCTCTCGGCGGTGGCGCAGTGGAGGGCCATTGGGTAGCCCCGCCGGTAGGCCTCCTGCACGAGCCCTCGTAGCTCACGCGGGCCCGGTCTTACAGCGCCCTCCACCTCGTCCAGGACTACCTTGGCGTGGCCGGCCCGCAGCCGCCCAGCGCCCGCGCCGAAGGAGAGGCCAGCCGCTGACCACGCTGCCAGCTGGCGCGCGTCGGCCATGACGACGACGCGCTGGCGGAGGGCTTCGGTCGCCTGCAGGCGGCGAAAGCCCTGAAAGTCGGTGGGGGTGTTGGTCGCCGTGGCGTCGTGGAAGCTGGTGACTCCAAAAGAGAGCAGGCGGCGGCTGGCCTGCGCCGCGGCCGCGCTCATCTCCTTATCAGTGTGCTCCGGGATGCGGCGCAGGAGCACGTCGGCGGCGCCCAGCACCACCCCCGTCAGCTCCCCCGCTGGCACCGCGCGCTCGAAGAGGGCGCCCGGCGGCTCCGGGGTCTCTGTTATCAGGCCCACCCGCCGCATCCCTTCGCTGTTGAGGACAAAGGCGTGGCGGGTCCGGTGGTGGAGGACCACCGGATGCCGGGGCGTGGCCCGGTCCAGGTCGAAGCGGGTGGGGTGGCGCTGCTCGGCCAGGTAGAAGGGCTCGTAGCCCCAGCCGCGCACCCAACGGCCGGGCGGGGTCGCCCGCGCCCGCTGCGCCATCCGGGCGACGATGTCGGCCACGGAGCGCACTCCGGCGGCCGGCGTCAGCTCGACGTCCAGCAGCGTCGCCGCATAGGCGAAGAAGTGCAGGTGGGCATCGCTGAGGCCAGGAGTGGCTGCGGTAGTGCTGACGGCTTGTCTAGTCCTCTAGCTGAGTGGTCTTGCTGCCGACGGCTGTCAGGGCCAGGTGGGAGAAGGCCGCGTCCCCGGTCGCGCCATGCCAGTGTTTCTCCCCCGCCGGGATGTGGATGACATCGCCCAGCGCGACCTGGCGCTGCTCCTTCTCCGTGGCCACGATGCCCCGGCCCGCGGTGACGATCAGGACCTGGTCGCTGCTGTGGGTGTGGAACTTGTTCCTTATGCCCTGCCCGAAGCTCACCACGCCCAGGCTGAAGTACTTGCTCATGGCCTCGGTCACCAGGGCCTGCCGGGTCACCTGGCGCCCCGTGAACAGGGGGCTAACGATGGGCTCCTTGGCGACGTCGTCTATCCGTACTACCTTCATGGCACCTCCGCGCGCTGCGTGTGTCCCGCCGAGGCGATTATATGACAACACGCGAAGCGGCTGGGGCAAGGGCCCCAGCCGCGTCTCTAGCCCAGTTTCGGCTGTCGTCAGGCGGCGCGGCTCCCTAGATGGCCGCCTCGCCCCGCTCGCCGGTGCGCACCCGGATTACCTGAGTCACGGGGGAGACGAAGATCTTGCCGTCGCCGATGTTGCCGGTACGCGCCGCGGCGATGATGATCTGGATCGCCTTCTCCGTATCGCCGTCCTTGACCACCAGCTCCACCTTGAGCTTGGGCAGCATGTCTATCTGGATGGTCTCGCCGCCGCGGACGGTGTGGACGACGCCCCGCTGAGCGCCCCGGCCGGTCACATGGACCACGTTGAGGCCCACGAAGCCGGCGGCAGCCAGCGTATTCTTCACCGCATCCAGCTTCTCTTCGCGGATGATAGCTTCGATCTTGTTCACGGGTCCTCCTCCCTATAGCTCTAGCGCCGGTGAAAGTATAGCCTCTGCTACATAGAGTAGCCCGGTTCGCCATGCTGGGAGATGTCCAGACCCCTCGCCTCCTCGTCTTCCTTGACCCGCAGCCCCATGACTTTGTCGAGGACCTTCAGGATTAGGAAGGTCATCCCGAAGGAGTAGCCCCAGGTGCTGCCGACGGCGATGAGCTGCCAGAGCACCTGCTTCCAGTTCCCATCCACTGCCCCCGAACCCGCCGCGTTGACGGCAGTGCTGGCGAACAGCCCGGTGGCGATGGCGCCCCAGGTGCCGCCGATGCCGTGGACCCCCCAGACGTCAAGGGAGTCGTCCAGGCCCAGCTTGGCCCGCAGCCGCACGGCCAGGTAGCAGAACACGCCCGCGCCCAGACCGATAACGACCGCCCAGAGCGGGGAGACGTAGCCGGAGGCGGGGGTGATGGCGACCAGCCCCGCCACCGCGCCCGAGGCCGCGCCCAGGACGCTGGGCTTCTTGACGTAGCGCCAGGTCATGCCCATCCAGGCGATGGCTGCCATGGCGGCCGCGGTGTTGGTGGCCACAAAGGCCGACGTCGCCAGGGCGCCGGATGCCACGGCGCTGCCCGCGTTGAAGCCGAACCAGCCGAACCAAAGAAAGGCGGCCCCCAGCACTGTCGCGGTGATGTCGTGGGGCTCCATGGGGTCCTTGCCGAACCCCAGCCGCTTCCCCATGACGATGGCGGCCGCCAGGGCGGCCACGCCCGAGTTGATGTGGACCACGGTGCCACCGGCGAAGTCCAGGGTGCCCAGCTTCCGTAGCCACCCGCCGTCGGCCCAGACCCAGTGGGCCATGGGATCGTAGACCAGGGTGGCCCAGAGGAGTACGAAGACCACGAAGGTGCTGAACTTCATCCGCTCGGCGAAGGCCCCGGTGATGAGCGCCGGAGTGATCACCGCGAACATCATCTGGAACACCATAAAGGCCTGGTGGGGGATGGTGCCCGCATAGGTCGCGTTGGGCTCTGCGCCCACGGTGCGCAGGCCCACCCACTCCAGCCCTCCGATGATGCCGCCCTTGTCGGGGCCGAAGGCCAGGCTGTACCCCCAAAGGACCCACTGGACGCTGATGATGGCCAGAATGATGAAGCTGTGCATGATGACCGAGAGCGCGTTCTTGCGCCGCACCATCCCGGCGTAGAAGAAGCCCAGGGCAGGGGTCATGATCATGACCAGGGCTGTCGACATCAGCACCCAGGCCGTATCGCCTGTGTCCACCTGGGACTGTTGGGCCGCCACACCCAGGGCCGTCCCCGCCAGCATTGCCATTAGGCCGAAGGCGAACAAGGGGGCACCTCCTTTGCCTGCCGCCCCCTGCCAGCGCGCCGGCTCGGCCCCGGGGCGGATACACAGTGGCCCAGCCTAGTGCCGGGCTACGAGAGAGGTCAATGGGCAAAGCGCCCAAAAGACAGGCCCCGGAAATCGTGCACTTCGCCCATAGGAGCGAGTGCCACGGCACCACCGCCTCTAGCCAGAGCGCGCGGCGGCCGCCCTGGACGGAGGTGGCATAATGGGGCCACGCAGCAAAGCCCGGCCTCTCGCGGCCAGGCATGCACGGTAATAAGAGGAGAAGACATGGCACGCCTGCCCTACGTCACCGACGAGAGCGCCTCCCCGCAGGTCAGGGCGATCTACACCGCGCTGCGGGGCGGGCGGACCGAGGGCTTCCTCCCCAACTCCTTCCGCCTCCTGGCCCACAGCCCGCCGGCGCTGAGGTGGTTCTGGCCGTTCTGGGCCGCCATCCACCCGGAGGGCGGGGGCGCCAGCGGCGACATCCGTTATCGGGAGCTGGCCATTATCCGCACCTCCCAGATAAACCGCTGCCGCTACTGACTAAGCCACAACACCTCGTTTGGTCAAGCGAGCGGACTGACCCCGGAGCAGATCGCGGCCATGGAGGGCGACTACCTCAACAGCCCCCTCTTCACCGACAAGGAGAAGGCAGTCATCCGCTGGGCGGAGGCCTTCACCCGCAACACCGCCCGCCACGACGACGCTGCCTTCCAGGAGTTGAAGCGGCACTTCTCCGAGCGGGAGATCATGGAGCTCTCGCTGGCCAGCGGCCTGTTCAATCTTTACAACCGGCTCCAGGAGTCGTTCCACACGGACCTGGACGAGCCGGAGCATGTCCACAAGGTAGGAGTCCCGCGGATCACCAAGCGGCGCCTTTTGGACTACATCCGGCGGGCGCTGGCCGACGAGGAGGCGCCCCAGCCCGAGCAGCGGCAAGCCTAATAAGCAGCTGCGCGCTCGGCTGCCGGCGCCAGCGTCCTCTTCTTTTTGCCTTGACACCAGGGTAGCCTGGACGCTAGAATAACTCGCTTTTGCGCCGTCATGGCGCGGTCGGAGGGCTGTGGTCTACGCCATCGTGGAGTGCGGGGGCAAGCAGCACCGGGTCCAGCCCGGCGCTCGGCTCGTCGTGGAGCGGCTGCCCCAGGCCGAGGGAGAGCAGGTGGTGCTGGAGCGGGTGCTGCTAATTGCTGACGGCGAGCGGGTCAGCGTGGGCGCGCCCACGGTACCGGGCGCTCGCGTGCGCGCCACCGTCCTGTCCCACGGCAAGGCGCCCAAGATAACCGTCCTGCGCTACAAGCGCAAGGTCCGCTACCATAAGAAGACCGGCCATCGCCAGCCTTACACTACCCTCGCCATCGAGGAGATCCAGGGGGCGGCCCCAGCCTAGGGACCACCTGACGGGAGCAACCCATGGCCCACAAGAAAGGTCTAGGCAGCACCAAGAACGGGCGCGACAGCAACCCCAAGATGCTGGGCGTTAAGGTCTACGCCGGCCAGGAGGTGCGGGCGGGCGCGATCCTGGTCCGCCAGCGGGGCACCCGCATCCAGCCGGGCGCCAACGTGGGCATGGGGCGGGACTTCACCCTCTTCGCCCTGGCCGACGGCGTGGTGAAGTACGAGCCGGCGAGCCGGGACCACCGCCGGGTGCGCATCATCGGCGCCGAGGGCGCCTAGAGCCCAGGGAGGGCCGCTACGAAGCCGAAGATACACCCCCAGTACATGGCCGCCCAGGTCGTCTGCGCCTGCGGCAACACCTTCACCATCGGCTCTACCAAGCCCCTCCTGCGGACCGAGGTGTGCAGCCGCTGCCACCCCTTTTTCACCGGGGAGCAGCGCATCGTTGACACCGCGGGGCGGGTGGAGCGCTTCAAGCGGCGCTACAAGCTGAGCGGCGGCGACAAAGGGGGCGGCTGAGCCGCTTTCGCCCCCCTCCGGCCCCTCCCACAAAGCCCATCCCGACAGGTGGGACTTCGACAGGCTCAGGACGGGCGCAAGACGTGTCCCTTCGGCAGGCCCTTCGACCAAGCTCAGGACAGGCGCAGGATAGACCCTTCTACTACGGCGGCCAGGCGGTCATTGAGGGCGTCCTGATGCGCGGCCGTCGCCACGTGGCGGTGGCGGTCAGGCGTCCCGATGGCCAGATCGCCGTCCGCACCGAGCCTATCGGCCAGCTCTACTTGGGACGGCTGCGGCGATTCCCCTTCCTGCGGGGGCTGCTGGCCCTGGTCGAGATGCTTTCCCTGGGCTCCCGGGCCCTCCTCTATTCGGCCAACGTCGCGCTGGGAAAAGATGAGAGCGCGGGCTCCGCAGGCATGCTCTGGGGCATGCTCGTGCCCGCCCTCGCCCTGGGCGTAGGGCTATTCTTCCTGCTGCCCGTGCTGGCGGTGCGGCTTCTGGACGAAGCCCTGGGCTCGCCGCTGGCGAGCAACCTGGCGGAGGGCGGCATCCGGCTGGCCCTATTCCTGGGCTATCTGTGGCTCATCTCCCGTGCGAAGGACATCCGGCGGGTCTTCGCCTACCACGGCGCCGAGCACAAGACCATCCACGCCCACGAGGCGGGGGTCCCGCTGGAGCCCCGCCAGGTGCAGCGGTTCAGCACTGCCCATCCCCGTTGTGGCACCAGTTTTCTGCTGGCGGTGGTGGTGGTCTCCATCCTCGTCTTCGCCCTCCTGGGTACGCCGCCCTTGTGGCTGCGCCTGCTCTCACGGGTGCTGCTCCTCCCGGCCATCGCTGGGGCCAGCTACGAGATCATTCGCCTGGGCGCTGCCCACGGGCGGCACGGTCTGCTAGAATGGCTCCGCTGGCCTGGCCTCGCCCTGCAGGCCCTGACCACCCGAGAGCCCGGCGACGACCAGGTGGAGGTAGCGATCCAGGCGTTCACGGCGGTGGTGCAGGCGGACGCCGCGGGCGAGGCGGCGACGACGCCCCAGACCATGGCCCTGGGTACGCCGGGGGGCTAGTCAGACGCTAGAGGATGAGAAACGATGCCTGAGATACCGGTCCTGGCGGGCGAGCGGTCCTACATGATGGTCAACTGCCCGGAGTGCGGCTCTTACCTCACTGTGGGGGTCATCGCCTACCGGCGCTTCGAGGGCCAGCTCAAGTGCGTGTTCTGCAAGGCCGTCATGCAGCTCAAGGTGGGGGAGAGCCCGCGGGACCGCCATCTGGAGGCCATCAACTTCCAGCTCCTCCAGCCGGGCGATCCCTGGCGCAAGGAGTTGGCGCGCAAGCAGACGCTGCTGCCCGAAAGCCGCTAGTACCTGATTCCGAAATATGGCGTCATCAAACCCGTTCGTGGTGAGCCTGTCGAACC
>JACQGV010000016.1 GCA_016199375.1 Chloroflexota bacterium
GCACGGTGTGGTGGTGAGCAGCACCAGCATCCGCCAGGCGGTGGGCCAGGGCGACGTGGCCCAGGCCCGCAGCCTGCTGGGGCGGCCCTTCGCCCTCACCGGCACGGTGGTGGAGGGACAGCGGCGGGGGCGCAACCTGGGGTTCCCCACGGCCAACCTCCAGGTGGCCCCGGAGCGCCTGGTGCCAGCCAACGGCATCTACGTTACCCGCGGCACCGCCGACTCCGCCGCCCTGGACTCGGTGACTAGCATCGGGGTGAGGCCCACCTTCGCCGACGGCGACCGAACGATCGAGGCCTACTGCCTGGACTTCGAGGGCGACCTCTACGGCAAAACGATGCGGCTGGAGTTCCTGGAGCGGCTGCGCCCCGAGGTGAAATTCGAGAGCGCGGAGGAGCTGCGGGCCCAGATAGCCAGGGATGTGGAGGCGGCCCGGCTGCGGCTGCGGTCGCCCGGCTAGCCGCGCCGCCGGACACGGCGGTCGAACGGGAGCATAAAGAGCTTATGGCGCAGACCGGCCAGCAGACCAGGCCAGTCCCGTTGGATGAGCAACTGGCCCTCATCCGGCGGGGCAGCGTGGCCATTGTCCGGGAGGAGGAGCTGGCGGGGAAGCTGCGCCGCGCCCTGGGCCAGGGGCGCCCCCTGCGGGTGAAGCTGGGGGTGGACCCCAGCAGCGCCGACCTGCACCTGGGCCACACGGTGGTCCTGCGCAAGCTGCGCCAGTTCCAGGACCTGGGCCATCAGGCCGTACTGATCATCGGCGACTACACGGGGCAGATCGGCGACCCCTCCGGGCGCGATAAGACCCGGCCTCAGCGCACCCATGCCGAGGTCCTGGCCAACGCCGAGACCTACCTGGCCCAGGTGGGCAAGGTGCTGGACCGGAACAGCCTTGAGGTCCGCTACAACGGCGAGTGGTTCCAGCGGATGACATTCCTGGACGTCATCGCCCTCATGTCGCGGATGACCGTGGCCCGGCTGCTGGAGCGCGACGCCTTCGGGACCCGCTTCGAGCAGGGCCTGCCCCTCAGCTTCCACGAGCTCATCTACCCGCTCATGCAGGGGTACGACTCGGTGATGGTGCAGGCCGATGTTGAGCTCGGCGGCACCGACCAGACCTTCAACCTGCTGGTGGGGCGGGACCTGCAACGCCAGGCCGGCCAGGAAGAGCAGGCCTGCATAACCCTGCCCCTGCTAGTGGGCACCGACGGCGTGCAAAAGATGGGCAAAAGCCTGGACAACTACATCGGCATCAACGAGGCGCCGGCGGAGATGTACGGCAAGGTGATGAGCATCCCCGACGGTCTCCTCATCCCCTATTTTGAGCTTGTCACCGCCGTGCCCAACGAAGAGCTGGTGGAGATAAAGGCGGCCCTGGACGAGGGCGCCACCAACCCGATGGCCCTCAAGCAGCGGCTGGCGCGGGAGATCGTCGCCCTGTTCCACTCGCCGGCGGCCGCTGGGGAGGCCGCGGCCCACTTCGCCCGCGTCGTGCAGCGGCGGGAGGCGCCGGAGGCGGTGCCGGAGTTCCGCTTCCCCCTGGCGGCGCTGCTGCCCGCGCAGCTCCCGGGGAACGCGGGCGGCGTCCAGAGGATGGAGTGCCTGGTCTCCAACGATTTCATTAGCGCCCGCGTGGGAGGAGAGGAACAGGCCTTGCCCCTGACCTTTTCCCGGCTCCTGGTGGAGGCGCGGATGGCGCCCAGCCGCGCCCAGGCGGTGCGCCTCATCAACCAGGGCGCCGTGGAGATAGACGAGACGCGGGTCGCGCCCATCGCGCCCTTCCAGGGTGGCGGCCAGACAGCGGCTCCGGTGCCCCTGCGCCACGGCAGCATCATCCGCGTCGGCAAGCGCCGGTTCGTGAAGATCCTGTTCGAGTAGGTGACGATGCCCAAGGTGGACTGGAGCAAGTACGGGTACGGCCAGCCCCAGAATCCCCCGGGCCCTGGCGGCCCGCCGCAGCCACCCTTCCAGCCGCCGAGCGCGGGCCGACCGCCAGGCCCGCTGCTAGGGATTGGCCCTGTACCGGGCCGCCCCGTGGACCTGCCCGTGGCGCTGGCCGAGCTGGCCCGCCAGGCCCTCGCCCAGGCAAGACAGCCGGTCGCCGGGGAACAGCCGGCCGCGGAGCTGGGGGAGCTGGAATACGAGGCCGACGAAGAGCAGGTGACCGCCGTGGGGGCCCGCTGCGGAGCGTGCGGCCTGGTCCAGGGCCCCCACCAAGAGCGCTGCCGGCGCTGCGGGACCACCCCGCTGGCGCGGCTGCGCGCCGCCCTCCCTCTCACCATGTTTGACCTGCTGCTGAGCAGCGGGCTGGCCCACAGCCCGGGGAAGGCGGCGCTCCTCCTGCGCCACCGGGCGGTGGAGATAGACGGCCAGGTGGTGGCCCAGGAGCCGGTGCCTCTCCGCCCCGGCAGCATCATCGCCACCCAGGAGGGGCTCATGGCGCGCGTCATCAAGGCCGAGCCGCCCCCTGAGAAGGGCTAGGCGCGGAGGTGCCCAGGCGTTTGTGAAATCCATCCCAATCTCCCTTGACACGGCGCAACGCTTCTGCCACACTGAACCTGCTTTAGGGCGCCCCCACCTCAGTGATAAGGAGAAGCTGTGAACCTGCGCGTCCCTGGCCCCACCCCCTGTCCCCCCGAGGTCTTGCAGGCCTCCGCCCGCCAGATGATCAACCACCGCGGCCCGGAGTTCAAAGCCCTCATCGCCAGTTGCACGGCCGGGCTCAAGCGGTTCTTCCAGACCCAGAACGACGCCCTGATACTCACCGGCTCGGGCACCGGCGGCATGGAGGCCGCCGTGGTCAACACCCTGTCGCCCGGCGAGCATATCCTGGCCGTCACCATCGGCGTCTTCGGCGACCGCTTCGCCAGCATCGCCGAGGCCTATGGCGCCAAGGTGACCCGCTTGAGCTTCGAGCGGGGCCAGCCGGCCGACCCCGCGGCTATCCGCCAGGCGCTGCAGAAAGACCCTGCCATCACCACCGTGCTGGTGACCCACAACGAGACCTCCACCGGGGTCACCAACGACCTGAAGGCCATCGCCCAGGTGGTCCGGGCTGCCGACAAGCTGCTGGTGGTGGACGCCATCAGCAGCCTCAGCTCCATAGACCTGCCCACGGACGCCTGGGGCTGCGACGTGGTCATCAGCGGCTCCCAGAAGGGCTGGGGGGTGCCGCCCGGCTTGGCCTTCATCAGCATGAGCGCCCGGGCCTGGGAGGCCAACAAAAAGGCCCGGATGCCTCGCTTCTACTGGGACCTGGCGCGCGCCAAAAAGTCCGGGGACAAGGGCGAGACGCCCTGGACCCCCGCCGTCTCCGTCATGTTTGCTTTGGAGACGGCCCTCCAGCTCATGGAACGGGAGGGCATGGCGCAGGTCTTCGCCCGCCACGAGCGGGTCGCCCGCCGCTGCCGAGAGGGGGTGAAGGCCCTGGGCCTGGAGCTCTTCGCCCGCGAAAGCTATGCCTCCACCACGGTGACGGCTATCAAGGTCCCGCCCGGGGTGGACGGCAAGCAGGTCAGCCAGGCCATGCGCCAGGACTCGGGCGTCGTCATCTCTGGCGGCCAGCAAGACCTGGAGGGTAAGATCTGGCGCATCGGCCACCTGGGGCATGTGAGCGAGCCAGACGTTGACGACGCTCTGCGTGCGCTAGAGCAGGCGCTGGTCAAGGCTGGTTTCCCCGCCAAGAAGGTGGCGGCGGGGCGCTAGGGGATAGCCGTGGCGTCGGCGAGACAAGGTCCCGTACCAGGGCAGTCGCAGGGCCCGGAGACGGCCGAGCGGGTGGCACCGGGCATGGAGGCGCGGCTGCTAGCCCAGTTCCGGGAGAGCTATGAGACCCTGCGCCACCGGGAGCGCCTGATCTGGCAGATGGCGGCGGCCGGGGGCACCCTGGACGGTGCCTTTGTCCTGGGGGGGTTCCTCTTCGCGGCCACCACCGCCGCCCGTGAGACCGTGCTGCTCGTGGGGGCCGTAGTCACCCTCCTGCTGCTCCTTGCCGCCCTCAACCAGCGCTTCCTGATGCGAATAGACCACGATAGCCTCTACCGCATGGAGAACACGCTGGAGCTGCGCCACCTGCAACGGCCCGACACCGGCCGCGTGGAGGCGGGCCACTGGGTGCGCCGCAACCCAGGAATGCTGGAGCGCTGGGGCGGGGGCACGCTGTGGACCGCGGCTCTGGCGCTGATGCTGGTGGGGATGGTGGCACTGGCCGCCATCGCCCCGGCGGTGCCATTCTAAGGGCCTTGAAAACCGCTACGCCCCCTCTCCTGTGGTAGGAGAGGGGGCGTATTGCGACCGGGCGCAGACAATGTCCCGCTGAGGCTCAGCCCAAGTATCGCCTCAGCCCCAAGGGGCCAGGAAGTGAAGACTGGACCCGCGGCACCAGATATATGCCGTCCTGCTCCACATGGCCCTCGTACACTACCAACTCCGGGTATAGAGAGAGGTCCTCGTAGCTCCGCACCCTGGCGCTGCTGGCCTGCGCTCTGTCCGCCCGGTAGACCCGCACGTAGGCAGCAGGCCGTCCAGCGAACTTGCCCCGGCGCTCCGCGCTCCGCAGCAGCTTGAGCTCGCCCTCGTCCAGATGGTAGCGAGCGCGTAGCTCCTGGGCGACAGCGTCACTCAGAGCAGGAATCGCCCGCCCCTTCCCCCACAATCTCCGCAGCGACACCATGGCCCTTCCCCCACTGCCCCACCGAAGCACGCACACAAAGCGCGGACACACTCCCGCGCCGGTCTCCTCATTACCTGATAACGCGCCCCGGCCCTAAAAGCAAGCAGTCGGCGGGCCCGGCAACTCCCGCAGTTACCCTTGCGCCGGGCTGCCGCCACTCCCACCGGGGCGGCTGCCCAGGAACGCCGTCAGCATGTCAATGGGCATGGGGAAGACAATGGTGTTGGTCCGCTCCGTCGAGATCTGGGTCAGGGTCTGCAGATAGCGCAGCTGCAGCGCCGCGGGCTGGGTGCCGATGATCTGGGCCGCTTGGGCCAGCCGCTCCGCCGCCTGGGCCTCGCCATCGGCGTGGACTATCTTGGCCCGGCGCTCCCGCTCCGCCTCCGCCTGCGCTCCCATCGCCCGCTGCATCGCCTGCGGCAGCTCCACATCCTTCACTTCCACGGTGCTCACCTTCACCCCCCAGGGCTCCGTCGCCTCGTCAATAATCTTCTGGAGGCGCTGGTTGACCTGCTCCCGGTTGGCCAGCAGGTCGTCCAACTCCGACTGGCCGAGGACGCTGCGCAGGGTGGTCTGGGAGATCTGGCTGGTGGCGCGGATGAAGTCCGCAACCTTGGTCACCGCCATGGAGGGGTCGAAGACCCGGAAAAAGACCACCGCGTTGACCTTGACGGTCACGTTATCCCGGGTTATCACCTCCTGGGCCGGCACGTCCAGGGTCACCACCCGCAGGTCCATCTTCTGCATCCGGTCCACGAAGGGGATCATGAAGAACAGGCCCGGCCCCCTGGGGCCGACAAGCCTCCCCAGCCGGAAGATGACCCCGCGCTCGTACTCCTGGACCACCCGTACGCTGGCGGCGGCGAGCATGAAAACGATCGCCGCAATGACCAGTACTAGAATCACGACTGCCTGCATCATGCACCTCCTTGTTGTGGCCTGCTAACGAATAATCTCAGCCCCTCCACCCTGGTCACCACCACCTCCTCGCCGGGCTGGATGGGGCCCGACTCCGATTGGGCCGTCCAGCGCTCGCCCTCCAGGAAGACAAAGCCCTCCGGCGCCAGGGCTGTGCGGGCCACGGCCCGCATCCCCACCATGCCTTCCTGACCGATGGCGACCCCCAGCCGCCGCGCCTCTATTACCTTGCGCACCACCACCAGCAGCAGGATCGCCACGCCCCCTACAACACCCCCCAGCAGCCGGCGGTCCACGATGAAGAGGGGCGAGCTGCTGCTGAACAAGACAATGCCTCCTAGCGCCAGGGAAACCACCCCTCCGATCCCCAGAAGCCCGTGGCTAGCGACGAAGAACTCGGCGACGAACAGGGCAAAGGCGACGCCCATGAGGGCCAGCCCGGCGTAGTTCACCGGCAGGGTCCCCAGGGAAAACAGCGCCAGGACGAGGGCGATCCCACCCACGACCCCAGGGAAGATGGCGCCCGGGTTCAGCAGCTCCACCGCCAGGCCAGTGAGGGCCAGGCCGAACAGGATGAAGGCGATGTTGGGATCGGCGATGGCGAAGAGGAAGCGCTCGAAGAAACTCATCCCCACATGGACAACCCGCGCGTCCCGCGTCGCCAGGCTGGCGCTACCGGCGAGAAGCGGCACCGTCCGGCCGTCCAGTTGCGCCAGCAAGTCGCCCAGGTCCCGCGCCACCAGCTCCACCACCCGCTGCCCCTTCGCCTCCTCGGCCCCGGAGGAGATGGACTGGCGCACCGCCTTTTCCGCCCACTCCACGTTGCGGCCCTTCGCCCGGGCCAGCTCGGTGATGTAGGCCACGGCGTCGTTCTCCACCTTCTCTTCCATGGTCCTGGGAAGCTGCTGCGCCTCGCCCTGCTGGCCTAGGGCAACGGGGTGGGCTGCGCCGATGGCGGTACCGGGCGCCATAGCCGCCACATGGGAGCCCATGGCGATGAAGGCCCCGGCGCTGGCCGCCCGCGCCCCCGCCGGCGCCACGAAGACGATGACCGGCAGGCGGGCGCTCAGCATCCGCTGCACGATCTCCCGCATGGAGGTGTCCAGCCCGCCAGGCGTATCGAGCTGGATGACCACCGCCTGGGCCCCGCGCCGCTCCGCCCCCGCGATCCCGCGCTCGATGTAGTTGGCCAGCACCGGGTTGACCGTGCCCTTGGCGGTCAGGACATGGACCGGGCCGGGGCCGCCCCCTTGAGCGTGGGACAGGGAGACGGCCAGCCAGCTCCAGCCCAGCAGGGCTAGGAGCAGGGCGCGCCCGATGACCTTTGCGCTGAAGACCGTCGGCATCGCACGCCTATTCTACAGGAATATCCCCCCCGCGCCAGCGAAGCCAGGGGCTGATGTTGCGGGGATCCTCCGGAACAGCGCGGAACCCTGCTATAATGCCAGCCACGCCCCATCCGTGCATAGGAGGCGGGGATGTTCATCATAGCGGTGTTCGGCGGGCAAAAGACCGGGAAGGGCCCCTGGCGGCCCGAAAGCAAGGTCAGGACCCTCGCCCTGTTTGGGGGCATAGATATGGACTTCCGCGAGGCCCAGCTGCCCGAGGGAGGCACCCGCATCACCTCCTGGACGCTGTTCGGCGGGACTCGCGTCGTTGCGCCCAAGGGGATGCCGGTGAGCGTCAGCGGGCTCTCCCTCCTCGGTGGCAC
>JACQGV010000014.1 GCA_016199375.1 Chloroflexota bacterium
AGAGGGCAGCCAGCCCTCTGCCGGGGTTCCAGGGGTGTCCCCTGAACATCTTTACTCTCCCCCTTCCTGGAAAGGAAGGGGACAGGGGATGGTTCGACGGGCTTTTTCAGCAGCCTGCTAGCGTCCAAGGCGGGGGGCAATAGGGGCCCATGCTAGACTCCCAGCATGGCGGCTGACTCGCCCCGGCAGGGAAACAGGGCGCCGTCGTTGGGCGCTGGGCTGGCCAGCCTGGTGCCGGCGCGGCTCGCCCCGGTGTTCGCCGTGGTCGGGCTGGTGAGCTTTTCCACGGCCACCCTGGGCCCGGTCTTTCCCATCTACCTGACATCCCTGGGGCTGACGCCGGCCAGCATCGGACTCATCTCGTCCACCTTCTTCGTCGCTCTGGCGGTCGGGGAGGGCTCCTGGGGATGGCTGGGCCAGCGCCTGGGCCTGCGGCGCTCCCTGGTCTTCGGCGGCGCCCTCTCGGGGCTGGCCGTGCTGGCCCTGGCCTTCACCGCCCAGCCGGCGGCCATCTACGCCCTCTCTGCCGTGCGCGGAGCCGCCTTCGCCGCCATCTTCCCCGCCACCCGCAGCCACGTCGCCCTGGCGGCGCCAGCCCGCCGCCGCGCGGCCACCATCGCCGTCCTGGGGATGGCCATGGCTGGGACCCAGAGCCTGGGCGCCCTCCTGGGCGGCCTGGTGGCCGACGCCTGGGGCTTCCGCGCCGTCTTCGTGGCCTCGGCCTTGCTGGCAGGGGTGGCCACGGGCGTGGCGGTGATCGGCCTCCGGGGTGTGAGCGCCGGGGACACGCCCCGGGCCTCCTCCGGAGGTGAGGCGGCCGCCGCCGATCCACCGTCACGGATGCCGTGGCGGGCCCTGGCGCTCCAGGGCAGTCTCGCCGCCTGCTTCTTCGTGGCCCTGGGCACCAGCGGCACCTTCCTGCCGGTGCTGGCGGGCCCCGTGCAGGGCCTCAGGCCGGGCCAGGTCGGGCTCATCTTCACCCTGAGCGGCCTGGTAGGGATGCTGCTGACCGTCCCCCTGGGCCACCTCTCCGACCGGATGGGCCGGGAGCGCGGTATGGCGCTGGGGCTGCTGGCCTCGGCGGGGTCCATGGCCAGCCTCGCCTTCGCGGTGGGCTTCTGGCCCCTGCTGGCCGCCAGCAGCCTGGGCCGTCTGAGCTACGGGCTTTTCAGCCCGGCGGGGACGGCCCGCCTCAGCGAGGTCGTCCCCCCGCAGCGGCTGACCACCGCCATGGGGCTCTACGGGCTGGCGGAGGATGTCGGCGTCATCGCCGGGCCCGCCCTCGGCGGGGCGGTCTGGGGCCCGTGGGGGCACCGCGGGACCTTCCTGCTGGCGGCCCTCGCCGGCCTGGGCGGGCTCGCGCTGATGCCCTGGCTGGCGCGCCCGCGCCGGCGGGCATCAGCCTGAGCCTGTGCTATACTCGCGCCATGTCTGGTGCGAAGAAGCGCGACCTGCTCTCCCTCGCCGACCTGACCTCTGAGGAGCTCCAGGGCCTCCTTGACCTCGCCCTCGCCCTGAAACGCGAGCCGGCCCCCTCGGCGCGGCTGCGGGGGAAGAGCCTGGCCCTGGTCTTCGAGAAGCCCTCCTTGCGCACCCGCGTGAGCTTCGATGTCGCCATGTACCAGCTCGGCGGCCACGCCCTCTACCTGGGCGCCGAGGAGGTGGGGTTCGGCAAGCGGGAGCCCCTGAGCGACATGGCCCGCACCCTCAGCCGCTACGTGGATGGCATCGTGGCGCGGACCTTCGCCCACAAGACGGTGGAGGAGCTGGCCCGCCACGCCACCGTGCCCGTCATCAACGGCCTGTCGGACCAGGAGCACCCCTGCCAGGCCCTCGCCGACGTGCTGACGATTCTGGAGTGCAAGGGGCGCCTCAAGGGGCTCCAGGTCGCCTTCGTCGGCGACGGCAACAACGTGGCCAACAGCCTCTGCCTGGCCTGCGCCATGCTGGGCGTCCAGTTTCGCGCCGCCTCCCCGCGAGGCTTCCAGAGCCCCAGCCAGGTGGCCCTGCGCGCCAACGACCTCGCCCGCCAGAGCGGCGCCCAGGTGTCCTTCTTGATTGACCCCCGCGCCGCCGTCCGGGGCGCCGACGTGGTCTACACCGACGTCTGGACCAGCATGGGCCAGGAGGCGGAAGCCGAGCGGCGGCGGCAGGCCTTCGCCGCTTACCAGGTGAACGAGGAGCTGCTGGCCCTGGCCAAGCCCGACGCCATCGTGATGCACGACCTGCCCGCCCACCGGGGCGAGGAGATCACGGGCGAGGCCATCGAAGGGCCCCAGTCAGTGGTCTTCCACCAGGCCGAGAACCGCCTCCACGCCCAGAAAGCGGTGCTGGTCACCCTCCTCGCCCGCTAGCGCCCCTTCTAACGGCCCTTGGAGAGAATCCAGAGGGGGGTGAAACCCCTGCTCTGGCGGGGGGCGAGGGGGGTGCCCCCCCGTCCCACTGCATCTCATGCACCGGCTACCTTCCAACGACCAAACTCACGTCAATGACATACAGTGCCGAACTGTTGTCATACAACTCAATCTTGGTCTTGCCAGGGGCGGGCCCGAGTGCGACCAGGCGCCTTCCATCTGGCGACCAGTTCGCGTGCCGGTAGTCACCCTTCAGCACCTGCACGAGTTTCCCGGTCTCCATGTTGCGTAGCCAAATACCCTCGCTCTTCCCCTGCGGGTCGGCGCTCAACACCAGCCACTTCCCGTCTGGCGACCAGCGGACCGAGGTATGGTTGCGGACGTCCGACATCAACAGAGTCACATTTGCCGCGCAGCCCCCGGGCAACTGATCGCAGTCGGCGGGCATCAACCAGAGGTCGAAAGATGCAGTGGCGCGGGCAGGACCGGTTAACCCCGGCAGCGCTTTGTTGCCAAAGAACACGATGGATTTCCCGTCAGGAGACCAGTCGGGCCGGTCGGCCCGGGTCATGCCCACGTCTACTGGCGTCGCCTTGTCCTTGTCCAGCCAGGCCAACTTGTCACTCAAGCCCGCGTCCTGGGCCAGAAGCCCACGCGACAGGTC
>JACQGV010000194.1 GCA_016199375.1 Chloroflexota bacterium
TCCGCAGCCCGCCCATGATCGCGGTCTTCGCCGCCCTCGATAGGGAGCTGGCATCCCTGAGGCAGCGGCATCTCCGCCGGGTCCGGGGCGCGGGCGCCCCCAGCGAGCTAAGAGCGTGGGCTGGCCCAGGGGTGATTCTGGTGCGGACGGGCATGGGGCGGGCGCGGGCCCAGGAGGCCGCCGCGGCTGTCCTGTCAGACTATCCGGTTGCCGCCGCTCTCTCCATCGGCCTCGCGGGGGCGCTCCGCGGCTCCCTGGAGCCGGGTGAGGTGCTCCTCTGCGAGCTGGTCACCGCCTGGACAGGCCCTGCCGAGGCCGGGGACGCCCCCCTGGGCCCGCCGGTGCCGGCGGACCCGGGCCTGCTGGGCCTGGCCGAGGAAGCCGCCCGCCGCTCCGGCGTCAGCTACCGGCGGGGGCGGGTCCTCACCTTCCCGGAGGTGGTCTGGCGCCCCGAGGCCAAGGCCCGTTTGGGCCGCCTGTGCGGCGCCGACGCGGTGGAGATGGAGAGCGCCTGGGTCGGCCAGGCCGCCCGCGAGCGTGGCGTGCCCTTCCTCGTCGTCCGCGCTATCGCCGACCCCTTGCGGGACCAGTTGCCCCCAATGCCACTTCCCGCCGCCGCCTCCACCTGGACTGCCCTGGCCTGGCTGGCTGCGCACCCCTGGCATACCCCCGGGGCAGTGAGAACAGCCGGGTATGTGTGGCGGGCCCAGCGCAACCTGGCCCTGGTGGCCGGAGCCCTGCTACGGCGTCTCAGCGCCGGGCCGCTCCCGGCGGTGGCGCCGTGAGGGCGCTGGTCACCGGCGCCACCGGCTTCATCGGAGGCGCCGTGGCCCGCGAGCTTCTGGCCCACGGCTGGGAGGTGCGCTGCCTGGCGCGGCCCGCTGCCGACCTCACCAACCTGGAGGGCCTGGATGCGGAGCTGGCCCGCGGCGATGTTAGGGAGCGCCCGGCTGTCGCCGCCGCCGTGCAGGGCTGCGACGCCGTGTTCCACGTCGCCGCTCTCTATAGCTTCGACCCCCGCCAGCGCCGGGCTATCCACGATGTGAACGTCGGCGGCACCCTCAACGTCCTGGAGTGCGCCCGCGCCGCCGGGGTGTGCCGCGTGGTCTACACCAGCACCTCCGGCACCATCGGCCTGCGCCACGACCGCCGGCCCGCCGGCGAGGGCGAGCCCCTCACGCCCGCACACCTCGTCAATGACTACAAGCGCTCCAAGTACCAGGCTGAGCAGCAGGCATTGCGCCTCGCCCGGGGTGGGCTGGACGTGGTCATCGTGAACCCCACGGCGCCGGTGGGCCCCGGCGACGTGAAGCCGACGCCTACAGGGATGGTCCTGGTGCGCTTCCTGCGCCGCCAGATGCCCGCCTACGCCGATACCGGCCTGAACATCGTTGATGTGGCCGACGTGGCGGCGGGCCACCGCCTCGCCTTCGAGCAGGGCCGCAGCGGCGAGCGCTACATCCTGGGCAACCGGAACCTGGCGCTGGCCGAGCTGCTGCGTCTGCTCGCGGGCCTCACCGGGCTGCCGGCCCCCCGCCTGAAGAGCCCCTACTGGATGAGCTGGCTGGCGGCGGCCCTGTCCGAGGCTGTCCAGGCCCGCCTGCTCCGGCGCGCGCCCGCCCTGACCCTGGGCGAGGTGCGCATGTCGCGCTGGCATATGTTCTACGATGCCTCCAAGGCCGTGCGGGAGCTGGGCCTGCCGCAGTCGCCCGTGGAGGACGCTCTCTGCCGCGCCGTCGAGTGGTTCGTGCAGCGCGGCTATGCGCCCCGGCCGCCGCGGGTGGGCCGGCAGATGCGAGCGCCTGACAAGACTAATGCACCGGCATGAAGAGAACAGTTGGCCCTACGGAGGCCAGTATGAAGCCCTACCACGTTGCAGTTGCTGCCGAGGCAATCGCGGCCGCACAGTTCGCGCGCTGCGGCCTTGATGTGTCGGTGCAGTACGGCGCTAATCAACCGGAGTATGACCTTATAGTCGCGAGGGGCGATCAGATGCTCAAGGTCTCGGTGAAGGGAAGTCAGGACGGAGCCTGGGGGCTTACCCAGTCATCCCTGAAGAAGGCGGACTATCATGGCGCCATCAACACTTGGCTCGTACGCCACAAGCCGGCGACGGTCATGTGCTTTGTTCAGTTCAAGAACGTCGGGCTGGGCGACTTGCCACGGGTGTACCTCGCAACCCCGCGCGAAGTGGCGGAGCGCATGAAAGCGACTGCCAAAGGGCGCGGGGCCACTATTCTCTACGAGGAGAAGAGATGGACACCTCGTGCAGAAGCTGCGGGAACGATTGACCAGATTCCAGCTCAGTGGAGGTTTACGCCGGAGCGAATCAACCGCCTGTTTCAGGAGGCATGGCCCGAGCGGATACCGCAAGATGACCAAGGCGCCTGATCCATGGTTGACATCCGCTCGCCCCAGGCCGTGAGCGCAGCCCTGCCCTCATCTCAACCCTCTCCCACTGGGAGAGGGCAGGGTGAGGGTGTCCCCGACCCCGCCTTGCGCGCGGCCCTGGAGCGCGCCGTCCAGCGCGCCCGCGACTGGCTGCTGGCGCGTCAGCACCCGGAGGGCTACTGGTGGGGCGAGCTGGAGTCCAACGTCACCATCACCGCCGAGTACCTGCTCCTCACCTACTTCATGGGCGTCGCCGACCAGGAGCGCTGGCGCAAGATCGCCAACTACATCAAGTCCAAGCGGCTACCCGACGGCACCTGGAACAAGTACCATACCGGCCCCTCCGACCTGGACACGACGGTCGAGGCCTACTTCGCCCTCAAGCTGGCGGGCGAGGACCCCAGCGGCGAGCCCATGCGCCAGGCGCGCGAGTTCATCCTGGGCCGGGGCGGCCTCCCCAACGTCCGCGTCTTCACCAAGTGCTGGCTGGCCCTCTTCGGCCAGTGGGACTGGGATGGCGTTCCCATGATGCCGCCCGAGTTCATCTTCTTCCCGAAATGGCTCCCCTTCAACATCTACGAGTTCGGCTCCTGGGCCCGCGCCACCGTGGTGGCGATGCTGGTGCTGATGACCACCAGGCCCACCCGCCCGATCCCCGACTACGCCCGCCTCGACGAGCTCTACGTCCGGCCCGAGGACCGCCGGCGCTACAATATCTACCAGCCCACCGAGGAGCCCTTCTCCTGGAAAAACCTCTTCATCGCCGCCGACCA
>JACQGV010000195.1 GCA_016199375.1 Chloroflexota bacterium
AGCGAACCATCCCCCTGGCCCCCTTCCCTTCGACAGGCTCAGGGCAGGCTCTTTCCGGGAAGGGGGAACTTGAACCTGGGGGACACCCCCAGTGCCCTGCCCCACCATGGCTACCAAGATACAAGGGTGAACTCCGGGGCTGCGCCCCTCTGGACTCCCGTTTTTCATCAGCCTGCTAGGCCAGTCGAAGGGCGAGTGGTATGTCAAGTAGTCCAGGAGAGGTGGCCCTGTCCGCGCCCCTCGTCATAAAGATTGGCGGCTCCACCCTGGGGAGCCACGACACTACCCTGGAGGACCTGGTCGCCCTCCAGCGCCGAGGCCTCCCCTGCGTCGTCGTCCACGGCGGCGGGCGCGCCCTCACTGACTGGCTGCAACGCCTCGGCACGGAGAGCCGCTTCGTGCGGGGCCTGCGGGTAACCGACCCCGAGAGCCTGAAGGTGGCCGCCGCCGTGTTCGCCGGGCTGGTGAACAAGGAGCTGGTGGCCTCCTTGCAGACCCTGGGCGGGCGGGCCCTGGGCCTCTCGGGCGTGGACGGCGGGCTCCTCCAGGCCAGGGTGGCCGACCCCGAGCTGGGCCGCGTGGGCGAGGTGACCGCCGTCGAGCTGGCGCCGCTGCGGTCGTGCCTGGGCGCTGGATTCATCCCCGTCATCGCGCCCCTGGCGCTGGAGGCGCCTCCCACGCCCGGGCAGCTCCCCATCCTGAACATCAACGCCGACACCGTCGCCGGCGAGGTGGCCGCCGCGCTCAGGGCGGAGCGGCTTATCTTTCTCACCGACGTCTCCGGTGTGAAGGGGCCCGCCGGCACCGTCCTGCCCCGGCTCACAGTCGGCCAGGTCAAGGAGTACCTGGGCAACGGCGTTATCGGGGCCGGCATGATCCCCAAGGCGGAGGCCTGCCTCCGCGCCGCCCGCGTCGGCTGCGAAAGCCTGATCGTGGACGGACGCGAGCCCCACATGCTGCTGGCAGCCGTCGAGGGCCGGGCCCAGGGCACCACTGTGGCGCCCTGAGCGCCAGCCCGTAGCCTGTTGAGGAGGTAGCCCATGGAGTACACGGTGACCCGGTTCGAGGTAAAGGACCGCATCGCCCGCGTCACCCTGAACCGGCCCCAGAAGCTCAACGCCGTCGCCCCGCCCATGGTGGAGGAGGTCCTGGATCAGATAGAGCGGGTCAAGAAGGACGATGGCATCCGGGTCCTGGTCGTCACGGGCGCCGGGCGCGGCTTCTGCGCCGGTGACGACATTGACTATCTGGCCAAGGCGTTCTCAGAGCAGGCCCAGCCGGCCCGGCCACGCAGCGCGGGGCCCCTGGCACCCGCCTTCCGCTCCCTGGAGAAGCCCACCATCGCCATGGTCAACGGCGTCGCCGTGGGTATCGGCTGCGACCTGGCCCTCCTGTGCGACTTCATCGTAGCCTCTGAGAAGGCCTCCTTCGGCGAGTTCTACATCAGGAGAGGCATCGTCCCCAGCGCGGGGACCTGGCTGCTGCCGCGCATTGTGGGTCTAAAGCAGGCGTGCCGGATGCTGATGCTGGGCGACCTGCTGGACGCCCGCGAGGCGGAGCGCATCGGCATCACCTACAAGGTGGTGCCCCACGAGCGGCTGGAGGAGGAGGCCCTGGAGCTGGCCCGGCGGCTGGCTGAGGCGGCGCCCACCGCTCTCTCCTTCACCAAGCACGCCATCTACCACGGCCTGGAGTGGGACCTGGAGACCGCCCTGGACTACGTGGCCTACGCTCGCGCCGTGGCCAGCCGCTCCCGGGAGGTGCAGGAGGGGGTGCAGGCATTCAGGGAGAAGCGCGCCAGCCAGTTCTGAGCGTGCCCATTGGCCAGGATGTAGAGGGAAGCCGCTGGGGAGGCCCCATGACCACCCAGAGACCGCAGCCGGTCGAGATCAAGCGGCTCGGCAACCAGGGCATCCGCATCACCTGGGATAACGGCCACGTGGGGGAGTACACCATCCCCTACCTGCGCCGCTGGTGCCCCTGCGCCAACTGCGTCCACGAGCTGACGGGCCAGCGCCTCCTGGACCCCAAGAGCATCCCCGATGACCTCACCACGGAAGGCCTTGAGCTGGTGGGCTCCTACGCCCTGCGCTTCCAGTTCTCGGACTTCCACCAGACCGGCATCTACCCCTTCGACTACCTGTGGAAGGTCTGCCCCTGTGGGCAGTCGCACCAGGACGCTGGCGCGGGCGGCTGAGGGCGCTCCGGTTGAGCGGCTGCTGCGCAGCGGGTCTTCGGGCAAATGTATAATTGCAACATCGGCCAGGAAAAGCAGTCGCATAAGGAGGCGTCCGATGCTGGTAGAGCGTTTGGTGTTCCAGGTGAAGTACGGTCAGGACCTGGTGAGCGCCGTCAAGGGCGCGGGGACGATGATGCGGAAAGGCGCCGGCTTCACCGGGAAGCAGCGGGTCCTCACCGACGCCACGGGGAAGATGTTCACCGTGGTCTGGGAGACCGAGTACAAGGACTGGGACGATTTCACAGCCTCGCGGGCGGCCATGCAGAAGATGTTTCGCACCAAGGAGTTCCGCCAGTGGTTCGAGAAGATGGCGGCCGTCACCGAGTCCGGGCAGCGGGAGCTGTATAACGTCGAATAGGCGGGGCTAGTTCTGGAGCTCGGGGCGCAGGGGGCCGCGCTGGCCCTTGCGCCCCGAGCTGTGACTCCTTCAGATAAGTCGCTGGCAGGAGGGGCCGATGAAATCCTGGCCGGAGCTGGAAAAGCAATACTACCT
Organism: Chloroflexota bacterium; assembly: GCA_016199375.1. Classification (GTDB taxonomy): domain Bacteria; phylum Chloroflexota; class Dehalococcoidia; order SHYM01; family SHYM01; genus JACQGV01. Next base: position 2,733 of record JACQGV010000195.1, read on the forward strand.
GGGCGTGTTCAAACGAGCGCCGATGACCCTTGTGCGGGGGCGGGGCACCCGCGTCTGGGATGCTGACGGAAAAGAGTACCTGGACTTCGTGGCCGGCATCGCCGTCAACAGCCTGGGGCACTGCCACCCCGTGGTGGTGAAGGCCCTGGCGGCCCAGGCCCAGGCCCTAATCCACACCTCCAACCTGTACTACACAATCCCCCAGCTCCGCCTGGCTGAGCTGCTGGTGAAACACTCCTGCTTGGACAAGGTCTTCTTCACCAACTCCGGCGCCGAGGCCGTGGAGGGCTGCCTCAAGGTCGCCCGCAAGTACGGCAAGGAGAAGCTCAACGGCGCCTACGAGATCATCTGCGCCCAGGGGGCCTTTCACGGCCGGACCATGGGCACCCTGGCCGCCACCGGCAACCCCAAGTACTCCGAGCCCTTCCAGCCGCTGCCGGGGGGCTTTGTCCATGTCCCCTACGGCGACGTGGACGCCATCAAGAAAGCCACCAGCGCCAAGAGCTGCGCGGTGCTGCTGGAGCCCATCCAGGGGGAGGGCGGGGTCAATGTCCCCCGCGACGGCTACTTGAAGGAGGTCCGGCGCTGGTGCGACCAGCGTGGCATGCTGCTCATGCTGGACGAGGTGCAGACCGGCATCGGCCGCACCGGCTACCTCTTCGGCTATGAGCACGACGGGGCCGAGCCCGACGTCATGGCCCTGGCGAAAGGGCTGGGCTCGGGCCTGCCCATCGGCGCCTTCCTGGTCAAGGAGCGGGCCGCGGTGCTGGTGCCGGGCGACCACGGCTCCACCTTCGCCGGCAGCCCGCTGATGTGCGCCGGCAGCCACGCCGCCCTGAAGTACATCATCGGCCGCAGGCTCCCGGCGCGCGCCCGCGACTTGGGGAAGTACCTCATGGGCAAGCTAACCGCCCTGCGGGAGGAGTTCCCCTACATCGTCGAGGTGCGGGGCCGCGGCCTGCTGGTGGCTTTGGAGTTCAACGGGGAGCTCGCCCAGAGGGCCGTCAGCGCCGCCTGGGAGGAGGGGCTGCTGGTCAACCCCGTGAAGCCCACGGCGCTGCGCTTCGCGCCCCCCCTCACCGTGACCAGGCGCGAGCTCGATTCCGGCGTGCAGCGCCTCCGCCGCGCCCTCCAGAAGGTGGCCGCCAGCAAGTAGGTTTGAAAGTGGACACAGCATGAGACAGAATAAGCTGCACCCGGTGCATCCCGGCGAAGTGCTACGCGAGGAGTTCCTCAACCCAATGGGCTCCGCAAGCAAGGTGTAACGTGCCGAAAACGAAGACGGCGCCCGCCAGCGCCCCCTCCAACAAGAAGGTCGTCCTCGCCTACAGCGGCGGGCTCGACACCTCCGTCATTCTCCACTGGCTCGTCGCTCAGGGCTATGACGTCGTCGCCTACACCGCCGATGTGGGCCAGGAGGAGGACTTCGCCGTCGCCAGGGAGAAAGCCCTGGCCCTGGGCGCCGCCTCCTTCCACCGGGCTGACTGCAAGGAGGAGTTCGTCACCGACTTCATCTTCCCCGCCATCCGCGCCAACGCGGCCTACGAGGGGCGCTACCTTCTGGGCACCAGCCTGGCCCGCCCCCTCATCGCCAAGCACCAGATCGCCCTGGCCCGCAGGTTGGGCGCCCCGGCCGTGGCCCACGGCGCCACCGGCAAGGGCAACGACCAGGTGCGGTTCGAGCTGACCTACAAGGTCCTCATGCCGGATGTGCGGATCATCGCTCCCTGGAAGGACCCCGACTTCTACGAGCGCTTCCCCGGACGCCGGGAGCTGCTCGCCTACGCCAAGAAAAACAGGATCCCGGTGAAAACGACGGCCGCCAAGCCCTGGTCCAGCGACGCCAATCTCATGCACATCAGCTACGAGGCGGGCGAGCTGGAGGACCCGGCGCGGCGGCCGCGCGACTCCATGTTCCAGCTCACCGCCTCGCCCCAGGAGGCACCCGCCCGCGAGACCGAGCTCCAGGTCGAGTTCAAGCGCGGCAACGCCGTGCGCGCCCACATCCTGGGACAGGAGCGCTTCTACACCAGGCCCTACGAGCTGATGCAGTTCCTGAACCAGGTGGGCGGCGCCAACGGCATTGGCCGGGTGGACATGGTGGAGGACCGCTACGTGGGCCTCAAGTCGCGGGGGGTCTACGAGACGCCCGGCGGCACCATGCTGATGGCGGCCCACCGCGACCTGGAGGGGCTCACCCTGGACCGGGAGGTCATGCACCTGCGGGACATGCTGATGCCCCGCTTCGCCGAGCTGGCCTACAACGGCTACTGGTACTCGCCGGAGATGGAGTTCCTGCGCGCCGCCTTCGATAAGGCCCAGGAGCACGTGACGGGCGCGGTGCGCCTGGCCCTTTACAAGGGCAACATCGTCATTACCGGGCGGGAGTCGCCGGAGAGCCTGTACGACAGCGCCCAGTCGAGCATGGACGAGGCGGGCGGCTTCGACCCTCGCGACAGCGAAGGGTTCATCCGCACCAACGCCCTGCGGCTCATAAACTGGAGCCGCCGCCAGCGGCGGGGATGAGTGCACAGGAGGAGACCGGCCATGACACGAGAATTCACCGTTGTAATAGAGCGGGACGAAGAAGGCTACCTGGTGGCCAGCGTGCCCTCTTTGCAGGGATGCCACACCCAGGCCCGCTCCCTGGACGAGCTTCTGGAGCGTATCAAGGAGGCCATCCGACTGTGCCTAGAGGTGCAGGGTGAAGAGCCCGGTGAACCACTGGAACTGGTGGGCGTGCAGCGGGTAGCTGTGTGAGCAGACTTCCCTCTGTTACCGGGGCGGAAGTTGTCCAGGCGTTGAAGCGTGCCGGATTCGAGGTCGTACGTCAGCGAGGCAGTCACGCTTTCCTGAAACACCCGGATGGGAGGGCCACAGTGGTGCCAGTGCACCGCAGAGAAAACCTGGGCCCGGGCATCCTGCTCAAGATCGGGCGTGACGTAGAGATGTCCCGCCCGGCGCTCGTCGCCCTGTTACGTGGTCGGTGACATGCTCCGTGTGCGCTGGCTGTTCTTCGACCTGGGCGACACCATCTGGCGCTCCAGCACGCCCGAGTCTCGCCGCGCGGCGGGCCTCTATCCCAAAGTGGGCCAGCGTATGGCCGACTGGCTGCGGGCTCGCGGACACCAGCGCCTGCCCGAGGGCGCTGCCCTGGCGGAACCGGTCTGGGAGGAGGTGGACGCCGCAGCCAGGCGTTGCGAGGGAGACACCATGAGCGAAGCCGACCTGGGCGCGGCGGCCCAGTGCGCCCTCGCCCGCTTGGGCCTCACTATCACCGTGGATGACGGCAGGGCGCTGTGGGAGTTGGCCCAGGCCCCGGCGCCGGAGCGAGGCGCTATCTTGCTGGAGGACGCGCCGGAGACCCTGGGGGCGTTGAAGCAGAAGGGCGTCCGACTAGGCATCATTACCAACCGCACCTTCGGCGAGGCCTTTACCAGGCGCGATCTCTCCGCCCTGGGGCTGGACGGCCTCTTCGAGCATGTTATCGTCTCGTCCGACGTGGGCTACCTGAAGCCACACCCGCGCATCTTCCAGGCGGCGCTTTCCGCCGCCGGCGCCCGCCCCCAGGAGTGCGCCCTGGTGGGGGACAATATGCGCGCCGATGTCCAGGGTGCCCAGGACGCCGGCCTGCGCGCCATCTGGCTGCGCTCGCCCCGGACCGCCAGCGACCGCCCGGTGACGCCCGACGCCACCATAGACCGCCTGCTGGAGCTGCTTGACCTTGTAGAGCCCATCCGATCGTAGCAGGGAGGAACATCATGCCTGTCCGCACGCCGCCCGAGATCCGCGAGCAGATCGTCGCCACGGTGCGCGACTTCGTGAAGCGCGACGTGCTCCCCGTGGCCCAGAAGCTGGAGCTGGCCGACGAGTACCCCCACGAGCTGGTGGAGAAGATGAAGGAGATGGGGCTCTTCGGCATCACCATCCCCCCGGAGTACGGCGGCCAGGGGCTGGACTACACCACCTTCGCCATGATCTTCGAGGAGCTGTGCAAGGGCTGGATGTCCGTCTCCGGCATCATCGGCACCCACCACGTCATGGCCTACGCGGTGATGACCTTCGGCACCGAGGAGCAGAAGCGCAAGTACCTGCCCGCCTTCGCGCGGGGCGAGAAGCGGGGCGGGCTGGCCCTCTCGGAGCCCGACGCCGGCACCGACGTGCAGGCCATCAAGACCACGGCCCGTCGCGACGGCGACCACTACGTGGTCAACGGCCAGAAGATGTGGATCACCAACAGCTACTACGGCAACACCTTCCTGCTCATCGCCAAGACCGACCCCAAGGCCCAGCCCGCGCACCGCGGGATCAGCGCCTTCGTCGCCGAGAAGGGGCCGGGCTTCAATGTGGTGGGCAAGATCAGCAAACTGGGCTACCGGGGCGTGGACACCTGTCCCATCAACTTCGAGGACTATCGTGTCCCCGTCACCAACCTGGTGGGCGGGGTCGAGGGCGAAGGGTTCAAGCACGTGATGAGCGCCCTGGAGACGGGGCGCATCAACATCGCCGCTCGGGCCGTCGGCGTGGCCACCGCGGCCTTCGAGGCGGCCATCAAGTACGCTCAGCGGCGCCACACCATGGGCAAGCCCATCGCCGAGCACCAGGCCATCCAGCTCAAACTGGCCGACATGGCCACCCGCATCCAGGCAGCGCGGCTCCTCACCCACTGGGCCGCGGAGGTCAAGGATCGCGGCGAGCGCTCCGACAT
>JACQGV010000200.1 GCA_016199375.1 Chloroflexota bacterium
CGATTATATCCGCCCGGCGGGGTTTCCGGACTCCATCCTCCGACAGGCTCCGGACGAACGGAGGTGGGCGCCCCTTCTCAGGCCGTTCGTCGTGAGCCTGCCGAACCGCGTGCGGCAAAGCAGGCTCACGCCCCCAGGAACTGGCGCACGGCCCGCTCGAAGGCAGCCGGTTGGTCGGCGGGCACCGGATGGCCCGAATCGGGGACGGTGACCAGGGTGGCGTGGGGGATGGTCCCGGCCATGCGCTCCGCCACCTCGGGCGCCAGGATGTCGCTCTCGGCGCCCCGGACTATCAGCGTGGGGCAGGGCACGCGCGCCAGGGCGGGCCAGAGGTCGGGGACCGCCGGGGTCCACTGGCGCAGCGCGGGGTCCAGCTTCCAGCGCCAGCGGCCATCGGGCTGACGCCGCACGGCGTGGTGGGCGCGGTGCCGCAGCGCCTTCTCGTTGCGGAAGCCCCCCAGCGAGCGCAGGTACTGGAAGGCCTCCTCCTGCGAGGCGAACTCAGGGGGCGGGGCGACCTGCCCCGCGCGGATGCGCCCCGCGCCGGCGGCCATGATCTCGGGGCCGATGTCCACAATCACCAGCCGGTCTACCTTGGAGGTATCGCGGGCCATGTAGCCCATGGCATTGAGGCCGCCCATGGAGAGGCCGATAAGGATGAACCGGTCGAGGCCGAGGGCGGCCACGAACCCCACGACATCGTCAACGAAGCGCTCGTGAGTATAGCCGTCCTGCGCCCAGGCGGAATCGCCATGCCCGCGCTGGTCCAGGGCCAGGATATGGTAGCGGCCCCGGAGAGCGGTGGCGAAGAAGTCCCAGGTGTGGGCGTGGCCGGTGTAGCCGTGGAGAAGCAGCATGGGCGGGGCGTCCGCGTTGCCCCAGTCCAGGTAGTGCAGCCGCAGGCCGTTCACGCCGACGTAGCGGTCCTGGGCGGCCTGGAGCTCTAGCGCCATCGCCCGCACCCTCTCTAGCCTTTCCCCCGCGCCGGCAGGCGCACCGTGGCCTTGCCCGGCGCCGTGTTCTCGCCCCTCTGGTTCTCCACCCACACCTCCAGGTCCACCAGGTGCTCGCCGTTCTCGACGCGCTTGCCCGTGACCTTCCCTTTGGCGGTGAGGGTGTCGTTCTTGAGGTTCAGCCCCGTGTAGCGGAGTTCGACTTCGACGATGTCGCCGCTGTCGCCGATCCAGTCGCGGAGCATGTGATGTACGTAGGTCCAGCGCAGGTTGCCCATGCCGAAGACGCCCGGCTGCTTGGCGGCTTTGGCCGCCTCGTCGTCCATGTGGAAATAGATGAACTCGTCGTTGACGGCGGCGTAGCGGTTCCAGTTCATCAGGTCCGTCACCCGCACGAAGGGGGGTGTCTCCTGGCCCTCGCGCACATCCTCCCACCACAGCTTGACCGCGTAGCTTAGCTTGGCCATAGTTCGCTGCCTCCACAGATTCTCCGCTCGGGCGGATTCTTCGCTGCGCTCAGCATGACATGGTGCGGGGGCCGCGTCAGTACCTGATGCCGGTGCCGACGGTCACCTTCACCAGCTCGCCCTTCTGGTTGGTCCAGCGGTTCTCGGTGAAGGTGAAGAGCAGAAGCCCCGTCTTCTTGCCCAGGGCCTCTTTCAGGTCCACCAGCTTGCTCACTGAGGTGATGACGTCGCCCGCGCGCATAGGGTTGTGGTAGCGCACCCGGCTGCCGCCGTTCATCCCCCGCGAGCCGGGGACATCGGCGCTGTCGCCCTTGACCTGGCTCTTGAGTACCTCCATAAGGCGCGCCCAGCCCTCGTCGTCCACCGGCCAGGCGAAGGGGTTGAAGTCGTAGGGTGCGATGATGCCGCCCCACTTGGTGCCGCGGGCATACCCATCGTCCCAGTAGATGCGCGGCGGGCGCTCCGGCCAGTAGGTGGCGATGGCCCACTTGCGGATGTCGCTGAGGGCGATGGGGGGCGAGACCCGCCGCTCGCGCTCCACTCCCAGCTCCGCCCGCAGCTCCGGGGTGATATAGGTGGTCGGTTGCTCAGGCATGCTCCGGCTGACCTCCTTTTGGCGACTAGCCCCTATTCTCTCACAGGCGTGGCTAGAGGTCGCGGGCCCTGGCCTGCCGTAGCTCCGTCAGGCGCTGCCAGAGGCGGCTCCACACCAGGCGCCGCTCGCGGTCGGTCAGCTCCCTGCCCAGCTCTCTGCGGCAGGCTCCCACCGCCTTCCCCGCCAGGTAGCCCCAGCTCTTCGGCGTGTCGGCCAGCCACCTCTCGACCATGTCGGCATTGTTCTCGATGGCCAGCCGCACCGCTTGTTCGATTGGAGTACCCTCGGGCTCCGGCCGCATTTACACCCGCGCCCGCGCCTGCTAAGTTAGGCCCAAGCTGAAAGGAGAGTCCGCTATGCGCTATAAGAAGATGGGCCGGACCGGCCTGAAGGTATCCGAGCTGTGCCTGGGCTGCATGACCTTCGGCGGCCAGGCCGACGAGGAGACCTCCTTCGCCATCATGAACACGGCCCTGGAGGCCGGCTGCAACTTCTTCGACACCGCCAACGTCTACACCGAAGGCCGCTCCGAGCAGATCGTGGGCCGCTGGCTCAAGGGCCGCCGCGAGTCCGTCATCCTGGCCACCAAGGCGCGCGCCCCGGTCGGCAAGGGCCCCAACGACTCCGGCGTCTCCCGCAAGCATATCATGCGCGCAGTGGAGGACAGCCTGCGGCGCCTCCAGACCGACTATATAGACCTCTACCAGGTCCACTCCTGGGACCCCGACACACCCATTGAAGAGACCCTGCGGGCGCTGGACGACCTGGTGCGCGCCGGCAAGGTGCGCTACATCGGCTGCTCCAACTTCGCCGCCTGGCAGCTGTGCAAGGCACTCTGGGTCAGCGACGCGCGCAACCTGGCCCGCTTCGACTGTCTTCAGCCCCGCTACAATCTTATCTTCCGCGACATCGAGGAGGAGCTGCTGCCCCTCTGCGCGGCCGAGGGCGTGGGCATTATCGTGTACAACCCCCTGGCCGGGGGCTTCCTGAGCGGAAAGTACACCCGCGACCAGGAGCCGCCCGGGGGCACCCGCTTCGCCCTGCGGCGCGACATCTACTGGAAGCGCTACTGGCACGACCGGCACTTCGACGCCGTGGACCGCCTCAAGGAGATCGCCTCGTCTCACGGCAAGAGCATCGTCCCCTTCGCCGTCGCCTGGACGCTCCGGAGCCCCGTGGTCACCGCAGCCATCGTGGGCGCCACCTCGGTGGCCCAGCTCCAGGAGAGCCTGGGCGGCTTCGGGATGAGCATCGGCCCCGAAGAGATGAGCGCCTGCGACGAGGTCTGGGGCTTCCTGCGGGGGCGCTGACGCCATGCCCGGCGTGCTGGAAGGCATTCAGGTCCTGGACCTGGCGACGATGTGGGCGGCGCCCCTAGCCGCGGCCTATCTGGCCGACCAGGGCGCCCAGGTCGTCAAGGTGGAGCCCCTGCAAGGCGACGAGGCCCGCCGCACCCTGACCACGCCGCCCCTGGCCAGCGGGGAGAGCCGCGCCTGGCTGGCGGCGGGCCGGGGCAAGCGCGGCATCGCCCTGGACATCGCCCGTCCCGCGGGGCGCGAGGTCGTGCGCCGCCTGGTGGCCCGCAGCGACGTGCTGCTGGCCAACTTCCGGCCCGGCGTGGCGCGGCGCCTGGGCTACGATTACGAGACGCTGCGCGGCATCAACCCGCGCCTGGTGCACGTGGCGCTGACCGCGTACGGGGACAAGGGCCCCTACGCGGGCCGGCGGGGCTACGACCGGCTGGTGCAGGCGCTCGCGGGGATGCTGCGCCAGCCCCGCCCGGAGAGCCCGCCCCAGGCCGCCGGTGTTTGGGCCGCGGACATGTCCACCCCCTGGGCCATCTGCTACGGGGTGGCCCTGGCGCTGCTGCACCGCGAGCGCACTGGCCGGGGCCAGCTCGTGGAGACGTCGCTCCTGCACATGGCCCTGGCCATGCAGACGGTGGACCTGGTGCGGGCTGAGCGGGAGGCGCCTCCAAACCCCGCGCAGGGCGACTACGCCAGCCAGGCCCTCTTCGCGCCCTACCGGTGCGCCGACGGCCTCTGGCTGAACCTGGTGGTCGTGAGCGACCGGGAGTGGCAGGCGCTCTGCGAGTGCCTGGGCGTCGCTCATCTGGCCCAGGATCCCCAGTTCGCGGGCGCCAACGACCGCGCCCGCCACAGCCAGCCCCTCTACGAGCTGCTGGAGGGCCTGTTCGCCACCCGGCCCCTGGCGGAGTGGCTGGAGGCCCTCCAGCGCCACGACGTGCCCTGCGCGCCGGTGCTGGCGCGCGAGCAGGTCTTCGACAGTCCTCAGGTGAAGGCCAACGGGATGGCGCTGGCGCTGGAGCATCCCACTGCGGGGAGGCACGAGACCGTCAGCGCCCCGCTGCGCCTGGATGCGGCGCCCGGCCCCGCCCCGCGCCGGGCGCCCCTGCTGGGCGAGCACACCCTGGAGGTGCTGCGCGAGCTGGGGTATTCGCAGGAGGAGGTCCGGGGGCTAAGGGATGCAGGCGCCATCTAGTGATAGCTCCGGGGAGAGGAAGGAGGCAAGCACAAAACGGCATGCGGCCATCTTGACTTTCGGTGGATTTGATTCTAGACTTCGTTTGGAACGCACGTTCGGGGCAGGTGCCTGATGGGCTTGATGACTGACAAACAAATAAGGCAAGCGGTCGAAGCTAAGAGAGTTGTGATTGAAAACTTCGACACCAAGTACCTCCAGCCTGCAAGCTATGATATGCGGCTCGGGGAAGAGGCCATCACGGCTACGCTGCGCGAGAAGATCAATCCTGCCCAAAAGGGCCTGTTAACTATTCCATCCGGAGATTTCGCGCTTGTCACCACCCATGAAAGAATAGTGATGCCACCAGATATGGCTGGTCATCTAGGCATGCGTTCTCATTATGCTAAGAAGGGGCTTGTTCTCCTTTCCGGCCCCCAGATAGACCCCGGCTTCAAAGGCGTATTGGTTCTAGGTTTTTCAAACCTTAGCCCTCGCGATATCATCATCCCGTACAAGGACTCGCTCTGCACTGTCGAGTTCTATTCTCTAGAACAACCAGCGGAAAAGGGGTACCAGGGTGAGTACCAGGAACAGGTTGGCATTTCAGCCAGAGACCTGGAGAACTTAGTCGAAGCCCAAGGGATGACCTTTGGACAGGTCATCAAAACTCTAGGGGAGTTAAGTCTAAATGTTAAGGAGTTAACTCTAAATGTTAAGTCGCTTTCGGATTCAGTCAGCTTTATGAGGTGGTTCGTCCCCGTTGGTCTAGCAGGCACAGCCCTTATCATCACAGTTGCCATAGCTATCATCAATATTCTCACGAGACGGTAAGCAGACGGCGCTGAGCCAGCTTGCTCAACCATGCCTATACCACAGTCGCTTCGGAACCGATTCGCGCCGCTGCTTGACGTAAGGCGACGGGGGCGGTAGACTAGCACCACAACTGAATAGGCGCCCCTTATGCAGAGTGGCGGAGGGACCGGCCCTGTGAAGCCCCGCAACCGGTCCTTCACCGATGAGGTGAGGGACACGGTGCGAAGTCCGGCAGATAGTTCTGCAACATGAGAGGCTGAGCAACAGACCTCTTCCGGCGCAGAAGAGGTTTTTTGTTTGCCCCGCCCAGGAGGAGCGGCGATGTCCTTTGCCCGAGCCCTGCGCTGTCGCGAGTGCGGCCGCGAGTACAAGCTTGCCCCCAGCAACGTCTGCGAGTTCTGCTTCGGCCCCCTGGAGGTCGCCTACGACTACGAGGCGATCAAGGCCGCCATCAGCCGCGAGCGCATCCAGGCGGGCCCCCGTACCCTCTGGCGCTACCAGGACCTACTGCCCGTGGACGGCAACGCCCGGGTGGACATCGCCGACGGCTTCACCCCCCTTATCAAGGCCAATAACCTGGGCAAGGAGCTGGGGCTCGACGAGCTGTACCTGAAGAACGACTGCGTCAACCCCACCTACTCCTTCAAAGACCGGGTGGTCGCCGTGGCTGCCAGCAAGGCCATCGAGCTCGGCTTCAAGACCCTGGCCTGCGCCTCCACCGGCAACCTGGCCGGTTCGGTGGCCGCCCACGCCGCCCGCGGCGGGCTGGAGGCCTTCGTCTTCGTCCCCGCCGACCTGGAGGCCGGCAAGATCATCGGCGCCGCCGTCTACGGCCCCACCATCGTCGCCGTCAAGGGCTCCTACGACGAGGTGAACCGCCTCTGCTCCGAGCTGGCCGACCGCTATCCCTGGGCCTTCGTCAACATCAACGTGCGGCCCTACTATGCCGAGGGCTCGAAGACCCTGGCCTACGAGGTGGCGGAGCAGTTGGGCTGGGGGACGCCCGCCCACGCCGTGGTGCCGGGCGCCTCGGGCTCCCTCTTCACCAAGATATGGAAGGGGTTCAACGAGTTCCACCGCCTGGGCCTCATTGGGCCCGTCAGCACCCGCATGCACATCGCCCAGGCCGAGGGCTGCTCCCCCATCGTCACGGCGTATAAGGAGGGGAGCAAGTTCATCCGGCCGGTGAAGCCCAACACCATCGCCAAGTCCCTGGCCATCGGCAACCCCGCCGACGGCTACTACGCCCTCAAGACCATCGTGGAGTCCCAGGGCTCCGGCGTGGCCGTCAGCGACGAGGAGCTGGTGGAGGGGATGAAGCTGCTGGCGCGGACCGAGGGCATCTTCGCCGAGACGGCGGGCGGCGTCGCGGTGGCGGGGCTGCGCCGGCTGGTGCAGGCGGGCCTGATCAAGCGCAAGGACCCGACGGTGGCCTACATCACCGGCAATGGCCTCAAGACCCTGGAAGCGGTGGCCGGGAACCTGCTCCATCCCCTGACGGTGGAGCCCACAGTGGCGTCCTTCGAGGCGGCCCTCAAGCAGCGCACTGCTCGTAGCTAGAGGTTGTTGCCCTTACCCCCAGCCGCCATCGAGGGAGGCTCAGCGCCCCGCCAGCGCCCGGCGGGCCTGCTCCAGGTGGCCCTGTCCGTGCTCCACGTAGTGAGCGATGCCCCTGGTGGCCAGCTCCTCGCGCTTGCCGTCGTGCTCCACCAGGTGGCTGAGCACCTCGAGGGCCGACCACTCGCCGGGGTTCGGCTGGCGGACGAGGGACTCCGCCGGCGCCGCCTCCAAGAGCGTCAGCAGGGAGCGGCGTAGGTCGGCGAGGCCAGCGGCCGCGTCGGACCCACTGGCCGCCAGGAGCTGGCTGTGGTTGCGCTCCAGGGAGCGCAGCAGCTTGCGGGCCAGGCTGCTCAGGCTGCGCGTCATAGCAACGAAAACTATAGCATTGGTGGCCCCTGGCGGCCCAAACTGCTAGAATGTGCCCGTACGCAGCACCGGAGGGGAGCGTGGTGAAGCAGCGCGTCAAGTTCACCTTCCCCGAGAATCTCATCAAAGAGCCGGTCATCTACCAACTGGGCATGAAGTTCCAGGTCGTCACGAACATCCGGCGGGCCGACGTCGAGGAATCGAAGGGCTGGGTGGTGCTGGAGCTGGAAGGCGCCCAGCAGGCTATTGACGACTCCCTGCGCTGGGTGCGGCAGCAGGGAGTGATCGTGGCCCCGGTGACCGGAGACGTTATCGAGGGCTAGCGCCTACCACGGAGGCGACGCTAATGCCAGTGAAGATTCGCATCCCCACGCCCCTGCGCTCGGCGACCAACGGCCGCGACATCGTGGAGCTGAAGGCCGCCAGCCTGAGTGGGCTCATTGACTCGCTGGACTCCACCTACCCTGGGATCAAGGAGCGCCTGGTCGGCGACGACGGCGACATCCGTCACTTCGTCAACGTCTATGTCAACGGTGAGGATGTGCGCTTCCTCCAGGGGCTCGACACCTCTTTGAAGGACGGCGACGAGATCAGCATCGTCCCCGCCGTCGCCGGCGGCTAGCCCTCAAGCTTCACACTGCCTGAGCTAATTTGGAATTGCTGGCGCCGCATGTCTCCTCTAGACCAGATAACCAGCACTCCGTGGGGCCAGGCTGCCACTGGTGTGGCAGCTTTCATCCTCTTCGCGCTCGTTTGGCTTTACCTTGTTCGCCGTGCCCGTGTCAAGCTAAAACGGGACCTAGAGCGTAGTCCCATACAAATCCTGGGGCCTCTTCTGAAGCGGTCTCTGGGGCTTTTGCAGGTCTGGGGACTGCTTGCGAGTGCCTTTTTTGCAGTAGAGCTTGCTGGCGGCGCTCTGCCATCCAACGTATCCGGTCCTCTGCAGAAGGTCCTCTTTGGCGTGCTGGCAGTTTTAGTGGGCTCAACCGTGACAGCGGCAATAGTGCGCCTAGTAGGTCATTCGCTGAAGGCGGCGCAAACACCCCTCCCGCTAGTGAGGTTCAGCGAGCTGGTGGCCCTCGTGAGCTTCAGCTATCTGACTCTGCTCACCCTGCTCGCTGTAATAAACGTCTCTATCACGCCTCTTCTCGGGCTGGGCGCCGTAGCAGCCATTCCTCTTCTGCTGGTGCTCCAGGACGCAGCGTCGGACCTCTTCTTTTATTTCCGCTTGATGCGACGGCAGTATTTGAGAGTAGGCGACTTTGTGCGCCTGGAGAATGGCATCGCCGGGCATGTGGTGTCCATCACTTGGCAGGACGTGCGAATCCGCACCAAGGCCAATAATCTGGCTGTCATCCCCAATCGCCGGATGGCGAAGCTGCTGGTCACCAACTTCCATCTGCCCGTTGGTCGGACTTCGCTGACCATCGCTATACCGGTGACTCAGGGCCCGCCTCCCGAAGTTCTTGAATCTATCCTTCAAGAGGAGCTCCAGTTGGCCGTTCGGGACCTCCCAGGCCTGGCACCTGACATCCTTCCTGAAATCAAGAGGGCTTCGAGTAGGTCAGGGGAGGCAAACTCGTTCATCGTCCTGTGTCAAGTCGAGGACCCTGACTTCACGGACGGAGTAGAGCGGGAGTTGCTCAAGAGGATTGCACGTCGTTTCAAGAAAGAGGAAATTCGGAGCCCGCTCCTGGATTCAGTCGTGGAGGAGGAACGCGAAACCCCGACCACTCAGAGCGGCCAGGAGCTCCGCTTTCTCGTGGGAAGCAAACTGAAAGATGCCCTTTTTGTGGTCGCCTCCAATGTAGAACCCTATACCCACACCCTTGAAGGTAAGTCTATCCAGTGGGCCAGTCCGGCCAGTGGCCTAGTTACTGCGATCGACCCCGTGATGCGCCTCCTGGGAGGAGTGTGGGTTGCCGTGGCCAGGGGCAATGCCGACCGAGAGGTCAGCGGGGCTCAAGGCCGCATCCCCGTGCCGCCTGATAGGCCCCAATATACCTTGCGTCGCCTCTTCCTTTCTAGAGACCAGGTAGAGAAATATTACTACGGCATCAGTAACAGAGCCTTCTGGCCCCTCTGCCACACTGTCTATGTGCGTCCTGCCTTCAACGCCGCCGAATGGGAAGACTACAAGGAAGTGAATCGGCTGTTCGCCGAGGCCATCCTAGAGGAGATCAGGGGCAAAAGGGCGTTCGTCTTCCTCCAGGACTTCCACCTTGCTCTCGTCCCACAACTGCTGAAAGACGCCGGGGCGAATGTCGCCGTGGCGCACTTTTGGCATATCCCGTGGCCCACCAGCGAGGTGTTTCAGACCTGTCCCTGGGGCGAAGAGATTCTCTTGGGTCTTCTCGGCAACGACCTCCTAGGTTTCCATACACGGCATCACTGCAACAACTTCCTCGATACCGTGGACAAGGTGCTGGAGTCACGAGTGGACTATGGCACCTACAGCGTTACCCGCCAGGGCCACCATACCCTGGTGAGGCCCTTCCCCATTAGTGTGGACTTTGAGGCCATCTCTCAAGGCGTCGCCAGCGAACCCGTCCAACGGGAAAGGCGACGCCTAATGGAGCAGCTAGGCTTCCGTCGCGGCCCCATAGGGTTGGGGGTCGATCGCCTGGACTACACCAAGGGCATTCCCGAGCGGCTGAAGGCCATAGACCGCCTCCTGGAATTGCATCCCCAGTTGAAGGGTAGGTTCACCTTTATCCAGGTCGGCGTGCCCAGCCGCTCCCAGATCAAGGAGTACCGGGAAGTGGACGATGAAGTCCAACACCTGGTGGACGAGATCAACTGGCGGCATCGCACGGACTCCTGGGAGCCCGTCATCTACTTCCGCCGGTACTTCTCCTCCATACCCTTGTGGGCCCTCTATTCATTGGCCGATTTTTGCATTGTTAGCTCACTCCACGATGGCATGAACCTGGTAGCCAAAGAGTACGTCGCTGCCCGCCCTGACGCCACAGGGGTGCTCATCCTGAGCCGCTTCACCGGGGCTGCCACTGAGCTGGCAGACGCCCTGCTGGTGAACCCCTACGACACCGAGCGGTTTGCAGAGGCTATCGCTCAAGCCTTGGAGATGCCCGCGTCAGAGCAGTCCCGGCGGATGCAGCGGATGAGGGCCTATTTGCGGGAGAACGATATCTACCGCTGGGCCATCCGCGTTCTGACCGAGCTCTCGCGCTTGGAGACATCTATGCCTGAACCCTTGCTGCCTGGGGCGCGCTAAGAAGCTCCTCGGTCACAGATGGCTCAGGCGTCACCATGCCAGGCCGTTTAGCCCACTGGCGGCGAGACCAGTTCCTAGAGCCTCAGCCGGGCGTGGGCTAGGCCCCAGACGCCGCATTCGGTCTCGCGGGCTTCGGACTACGACGCTACTCTTCCGGTACAAGCAGCGGCTAGACAAAGTGCTGGTCACGATCGGAGGTTAGATGAGGCTGTACCTGTTCGACGTGGATGAGACCCTTGAGTGTTCTGGAGGACCAATCAAACTCAACTCCTTGGTAGTCCTGCGGAATGAGGGGCATATACTCGGGCTGTGCGGCAACTTCGCCATGGTTACTCTGCACATAGCCAACTGGCATCACCTCTTCTCGCTCATCGGGCCTATGAGTATGTCAAAGACCGATTTTATGAGGAACGTTCGCCAGCATGTTCCTGCCGACGACTACATCATGGTTGGAAATATACTGGGCGTCAGCGGGGCATCAGACGACAGTGGAGCGGCGGGCGAGGCCGGATGGCGGTTCATCAAGGAGTCTGACTTTGCGCAGGGGGCAAGTTAGGCCGAACCGTGGGGGGGGGCGGCGTTAGCATTTTCCCCGCCGTCGCCGGCGGCTGACCTCTTCCCCCAGCGGGGTCGCCAAGAGGCCAGGGGTCATTGGGCTCTGTTGACATCAACGCTTACAAGCGCTTTCTTCCCACCCACCCTCCCTCGAAACGTTCTTGGGCTTGAGGGGACACCCCTCAAACCCCCTGGCAGTCCCGGCCTGTCGGGACTGCACTCTCCCAGGATGTCAACAGAGCCAAACAAGCTCTGGAAGGGTTAAACTGGGCCTGGCCGTGCGCCGTAGAAGCTGGCCAGGCTAGGTGTATTTAGATGCCATGAGTGCAGCGCTGGAAGTGTCACGCATCGAATGGCAGGGCGTGCGCGTCCCCTTCCGGCGGCCCTTCGTCACCGCCGAGGGCGGCGCCCGCTTTCGCTACGCCATGTTGCTGACCGTCCGTACCGAGGGCGGGGTCATGGGCTGGGGCGAGGCGGGGGCGGTGGGCGCTGGCACCGCCGCCAGCCTGCGGAGCCTCGATGCGTTGCTGCGGCTGACGGGCCCGCATTTGCTCGGCGTCCCGCTGCGCGCCGTGCCGGCGCGGGCCCGCGCCATCCTGGGGGGCAGCCCTCTGGCGCACGCGCTCGGCTTCGGCATTGAGACAGCGATATACGATGCCCTGGGGCGCGCCCGTGGGAGGTCCGTAGCTAGACTCGTGGGGGGCGAGCCCCGCCCGGTGCCGGTGAACGCGACGCTGGGCGTGGCCTCGCCGGCAGAGACGGCACGGCAGGCCCGTCTGGCCTTCTCCGAGGGGTTCACGACCCTGAAGCTGAAGGTGACGGGCGAGGGTGAGCAGGATGGCGCTGTGATCGAGGCGGTGCGGGCGGCTGTAGGCAGTAGCGTGAGGCTACGGCTGGACCCCAACCAGGCCTGGAGCGCCGAGGAAGCGGTCGCGGCCCTGGCGCGCCTGAAGAGATACGGTGTCGAGTATGTGGAGCAACCGGTGGCGGCGCGCGACATCGCGGGCCTGGTCCGGGTGAGACGTGAGGCGGGTGTGCCCGTCGCCGCCGACGAAACGGTGACTGGCCTGTACCGGGCGCGCCGGGTGCTGGATGCTGGGGCGGCTGACGTGCTGGTGATAAAGGCCGCGCGGGTGGGTGGCCTGAGGGCGGCCGCCGCCATCCTGCTGCTGGCGCGCCGGCGCGGAGTGCCGGCCGTGGTCACGTCATCCCTGGAGACGGGCGTCGGCATCGCCGCGTCGTTGCACCTGGCGGCGCTAACGGATACTGGCTGGCCGGCCTGCGGCCTGGCGACTGGTGTGTTGCTGGAGTCGGACTTGCTGGTGGAGCCCCTGCTCCCGAGAAGAGGGATGATGAGAGTGCCGGAGCGGCCCGGACTGGGAGTAGAGGTGGACCAGGCTGCGTTGCATCGCTACCGCGCGGGCCCGGCGGGCAGCGTCGCGGCGCCCTGACCGGGCTCGTCGGCGGGCAGGCTGCGCAGGAAGTCGAGGACGGCGCAGTTGAAGGCAGCGGGCTGCTCCAGGTGGGCGGCATGGCCCGCCCGCGGGATGAAGGCCACGCGCCCGGCGGGCACGGCAGCGCCCATCTCCTGGGCGATTTGACGGAACTTCAGGTCCTCCTCACCTGCCAGGAACAGCACGGGGAGCGCCAGGCCAGCGAGTCGATCGTGGAAGGCAGGCTGGGCGCCAGTGCCGATGCCGCGCAGGCTGGCAGCCAGCCCGGCTGGATTGTTGCGCAGCCGCTGGGCGCGCAGCCGGGCCCGCACCCGCCCGGTCAGGCGCGCCTGGGACGCGAAGAGAGGCAGCCGCTCCCAGTAGTCCACGAAGGTTGCCAGGCCGTGGCGCTCGATGCTCTGCGCCAGCAGCTCGTCGCTGGCAGCGCGCTGGGTGCGCTCCTCCGCGGTGGGCAGGCCGGGGGAGGCTCCCTCCAGCACCAGGCCGCGGCAGCGCTCGGGGGCGAGGACGCCGACACCCAGAGCGATGCGTCCGCCCATGGAGTAGCCGAGCCACGCGGCGCGCTGGATGCCCAGGGCGTCCAGGACTCCCACCAGATCGGCGACGGTGCGCTCCATGCGGTAGCGGTCGGGGTCGGTGGGGCAGGTCGAGCGGCCGTGGCCGAGCAGATCAACCAGGATGACGGTGTTGTCAGCCGGGGCCGCGCGGGCGAAGGCACGCCAGGTGCCGAGGTCGCCGGTGAAGCCGTGAAGGGCGACCACGGCGGGGCCGCGGCCAGCGACGCGGACATTCAGGTCCACGCCGTTCACCCGCAGCAGGGCCATTGGGCTCAACCTACCTTTTGGCGGACGGCATCGAGGGCGGCGGCGGTAAGCTCGCGGTGGAGGGCAACGTTGCGGGCACGGTCGCCGGGCACCTCGATGAGCGCGGTGCCGGGCGTGGCGATGCTGCTGGCCACCGCCGAGCGGAAGGCCGGCCAGGAGTCAACGTGAGTGTAGGCCAGGCCATAGAGGTCAGCAGCGGGTCCGAAGCGCAGGCCGTGAGGTGTGCCGAAGAACCGCTCGAAGACGTCCGGGTAGGCGGCCTGAGGCAGGAAGGAGAAGATGCCACCGCCGTCGTTGTTGACCACAACGATGGTGGCGTTGAGGCGGTGGAGCTTGGCGGCCAGCAGGCCGTTGAGGTCGTGGTACAGGGAGATGTCGCCCAGGACCAGGACCAGGCGTTCCGGCGCTACAGCGGCGTGTCCCAGGGCTGTCGAGACGACGCCATCAATGCCGTTGACGCCGCGGTTGCCGAGGCAGCGGACTGGCTTATCGGTGAGGGGGAAGTAGGCGTCTAGATCGCGCACGGGCATGCTGCTGCCGGCGAACAAGCCACTGCCAGCGGGCAGGAGGTCGGCGAGCTCGCTGAAGACCTTGCCCTCGAATAGCTCATCCAGGCGGTGCAGGCGGGACTGGAGGGCGGCGCGGCAAATGGAGTCGAGCCGCAGCCACTCGCTGAGCCAGCTAGACGGCGAGCGGGCGGCGCCCAAGTCGGCGGCGAGACCCTGGCAGACCAGGCCAGGGTCGGCGTGGATGAAGTCCCAGGCGGTGTGGCCGGGGTCGCTCCAGCCTTCGGCGCGGATGACGACCTGGCGAGCGCTATGGTGCTGGTCCAGGAACTGGCTGAGCGGCTTGGACGTGGGAGCGTCACCGAGGCGCAGGACTATCTGGGGCGCCAGACGCGCGGGCAGGTCCGGGTCCTTCAAGAAGGTGTCATAAGCGACGACGACCGCGGACTTGTCGTGGGGGCCGGCGCGGAGCTGGGAGAGAGGATCGGCCAGCACCGGGTAGCCGAGGCAGGCGGCCAGACGAGCCACCTGGGCGGGGAGCGCGGCGTCGTATTGGGGGCCGCAGATGATCAGGCCCCGCTCGAGGGCGCGCAAGTCCTCCACCAGGCGCCCAATGGCGGCGGGGCCAGGAGCGATTCTGCCAGTGGCCGTGGATATGTAGGGGCGACCGCCAGCGCGTCCATCCCAGGCGTCGCGGTCGGGGTCGTAGGGCTGGGCTGGGATGTCAGCGGGCACGCGAGCAGGCACCAGAGGGTCACGGAACGCCAGGTTCACGTGCACGGGGCCGGAAGGTGCGGCGGCGGCGACGGCGTAGGAACGACAGGCGAGAGCGCGGACGTAGCGCAGGAGGTCGGCGGTGGCCTCAGGGGTGGCGAGCTGCACGGACCACTTGACGTGGGCACCATAGAGACGCGTCTGGTCTATGGTCTGGGCCGCGCCCCACTCCCAGAGCTCGGGCGGGCGGTCTGCGGTCAGCAAAAGCAGCGGGACTCCGGCGTAGCGGGCCTCGACCACGGCGGGATAGAAGTTGGCGGCGGCGGTGCCGGAGGTGCAGACGACAGCGACGGGCTGGCCCAGGGCTCGTGCCATGCCGAGGGCGAAGAAGGCGGCGGAGCGCTCGTCGAGATGGAGCCAGGTCTTGACGGCGGGATTGGTTCCGAACGAGATAGCCAGGGGAGAAGAGCGGGAGCCGGGGCAGATGACGGCGTGGCGCAGGCCAGAGCGGGCCAGCTCGTCCACAAAGGCGCGGCTGAAGGCGTAGCCACGGTTTTCGAAGTCCACTGCTACTCCCCGGCCAGCGCCGACTGCAGCGCCATCAGCTTCAGCTCCGTCTCGGCCCACTCCTTCTCGGGGTCGGAGCCGGCCAGTATGCCAGCCCCGGTGTAGAGGGTGGCCTGTCTGCCCTGGACAAGGGCGCAACGCAGGGCGATGGCGAAGTCGCCGTCCCCGTGGCGGTCAATGAGGCCAATGGGGCCAGCGTACCACCCCCGGTCGAAGCCCTCGGACTCCCGAATGACCTTCAATGCTAGAGACCGTGGCACTCCCGCGACCGCAGGCGTCGGGTGCAGACGCTCGACCAAGTCCAGCACGTGAACAGATGAGGAGCAGCGACCAGAGAACGAGGTCGCCAGGTGCTGGACGGTAGGGAGCTTCATCAGGCTGGGGGTCTGGTTCCAGTCCAGGCTGGCGCAGATGCCCGCCAGGCCTTCGTGTACGGCCTGGACCACCAAGGCATGTTCTTGGCGCTCCTTCGCGCTGGTCAGAAGGTGCTCCCCCAGGAGGCGGTCCTGGCAGGGGTCGGGGCTCCTGGGTGCGGTGCCTGCCAGGCAGGTGCTGGAGACGTTCCCGCGCTGTAATCTCACGATAGTCTCAGGCGTGGCGCCGAGGAAGCAGGCGTCGTCCACGGCGACTGCGAATACCAGGCAATCGGAGTGAGAGGCCGCTAGTCGTCGCAGGATTGGACGGGGCTCGAAGTCTCTGTCGGCCTGGACTCTGCGAGGACGCGCCAGCACCACTTTCTCCAGCCTACCTTGGGCGATGTCTCGCAGGACGCAATGGAGGGCGTCCTCCCAGCGCGGGCGGGCGCTGAGGTCGGGAGGGGCGTCCACTCGCATGCCGCTCGAAACTGGAGAGCAGGGGGCGCGGTAACGGTCGGCCTCGGCGATGAGGCGGCGCTCCAGGGCAGCAATGTCGGTGTCGAAGGAGACGCTGGCGTTGAAGGTGAGCCAAGCCCCCTGAGGCGTGGAGGATAAGAGCAGGCGGGGCAGGAATAGCAACCCGGGGCCGAAGCCGCGCCACTCGGGCGCGATAGGGGCGGCCGGGTCGAAGCGCACGCCGGCGAAGCAGACGGGCCCCGCGCCGGGGAGGTCAGGAGCATCAATCAGGGCGTCGTCAAGCAGGCGCCGGTGGGCCAGGCGCAGGTCTGGCAAGGGTGACGCGCCCGCAGGAGCGCGCAGGGCCTCGCCGACGCCGGCGAGCCAGAGCCCGCGGGATGGCCGGGCCCAGTAGAAGCGGGGGACCCCGGGACCGGCAACGGCAAAGGCGGCGGCGACATCCTCTTCACCGGATAGGAAGCGGGCTGCGCTCACAAGAATGGGGTGGCCCAGCTCGGCGGCGCGGCGGCGCCCGGCTTCCAGGGGGTCGCGCAGGGTCAGCGCCTGGGTTCGCGGGGGGCTCATGGGGCGGGCTCCACGCCCAGGGCGGCGGGGTCCACCCCTACACTGCGCAAGAGCAGGGAGCGGACGCCGGGAATGATCGCCGCCATCGGGCGGGGACGGTCGGCCAGGAGCCACTGGAGCAGGACCTCGTGGAGGGCGCCCAGCCACATCCGGGCCGCAAGGGTAGTGTCCAGGGGCGGGACGGCGCCAGCAGCGACCGCGCGGTCCAGCTCCCGCTGGATGAGGGTGGCGAAACGGTCCCGTACGGGCATGAACTTCTTGTCCATGGTTTTGCCCTGGCCGACCAAGTTGAAGAGGAGGGTCTGGGCGAGGCGCCGTTGGCGGGAGAAGGTGTGGAGAAGAGTATCGCTGGCGGCGGCGATGCGATGCAGGGGTCGAGTCTCCTTCTCCAGGGACTGCTCGATCTTCTGGACAAGGCGCTCGCTGAGCTGGTCTACCAGGGCCAGAACCATCCTCTCCTTGCTGGGGAAGTGAAAGTAGAAGCTACCCTTTGAGGTGCGGGAGAGGGCAATGATCGCGTCGAGGTTGGCACTCTGGTAACCGCGGTCGGCCAGGACGCTGGTGGCGGCGTCCAAGATGCGGTCCCGGGCGGTGGGCTTGAACCGAACGCGCATAGTGCAACTAGACCGACTAGTCTGTCCATCACCATACACCAGGAGGTCCGCGACGTCAATGGTCACGTACAGTTGCCCCTCCCAGCGAGGGCTGTACGGCAGTAGTGCTGTAGAGCAGCGAGGTCGAGCGTTTGGTGCCGGAAAACGCCGAAACTGGTGGTGGTGTTTGGCACAAGTACGGTTGTCGGCATGGGAGGGCAGGCTGCCGGCGGCGGCTGTGCGGCGTCAAAGACAGAACCGGAACGGCGC